>JAKSQT010000159.1 GCA_024403995.1 Ruminococcus sp. | reverse complement strand
GCATACAGAAATTCAGCCATTCTGCGAAGCTCAAGCATTACGACCTGCTCAAGATAATCCGCTCTGATATAGTGGGTATCTTCACAAGTTCCACGCCTGCCCTTGTAGTTTGAACACATAAAATAGTGAATATCCGTGTTCGGGTGGTTGACATTGAACCATAACGGCGAACCGCAGTCTGCACAGTATAACAAGCCGCAGAACATATTTTTATCGGCATATTCCTTTTTCGGTGCACGGCGTTTGCCTTTGGATATATGCTCCTGCACCAAGTTGAAGGTATCACGGTCAATTATCGGCTCGTGAACATTCTCAAAGATTTTCCAATTTTCGGGATCGTTCGGTATTCGCTTTTTATTCTTGAAATTCTTTGAGTAGGTCTTGAAGTTGATAACATCGCCGCAGTATTCCTGCTGACTGAGTATCTTTCCGATGGTGGTCTTGCACCACTTGTACGGGTTAGGCTGTGTTTTCTTGCCGCCTCTGTTAAGACCCTTGCTCTGCCAATATGCCATAGGGATAAGCACCTTGTCCTTTTGAAGAATACCGGCTATTGTCTCATTTCCGTTGCCGTCAATGCAAAGCTGAAATATTCTTCTGACTACCTCCGCAGCTTCGGGATCAATAATCCAATACTTCTTGTTTTCGGGACTTTTCATATACCCGTATGGCGGCTGTGATAACGGTTCTCCCATATTGCCTCTGACTCTGTGGGAGCATCTGACCTTTCGTGAAATATCCCTTGCGTACATTTCATTCATTACATTCTTGAACGGAGCTATTTCATTGTCGCCCTCATCACTGTCAATTAAATCATTGACGGCGATGAAGCGGATATCGTGTTCGGGAAAGTAACTGTCTGTATAATGACCTACCGAAACATAATCTCGCCCTAAACGGGAAAGATCTTTTACCATTACCGCACCTACATATCCCATTTCAATATCGTCAAGAAGGGACTGAAAGCCCGGTCTGTTGAAATTTGTTCCCGTGTAGCCGTCATCAACATAGTATTTTGTATCCTTCAAGCCGAACTCCTTGGCTTTCTGTTTCAGCAGCTTTTTCTGATTGCCTATGGAGTTGCTTTCGCTCTCGGTGCCGTCATCACGGGATAAGCGGCAGTACAGTGCCGTTATTCTGTTTGCGTTACCTGACTGCATTTTTCCTCCTTTCCGGCAGTCGGTATATATTCTTCGGTAATTATATCGCCTTTTTCAATAGTTGTAAAATGTGCGAAATCGCTTTCGACATGTTTTTCAATTTTGTCGGCAAGTGTAACCGCTTCCGACAGCGGTTTGAACCGTGATGAAACAACAAAGGTGTAGTTGCCGATTGTGTATTCACGGTCTCCGCCGTAATTCAGTCCAACAAAGAATCTGTCCATTATCTTTCCTGACCTTTCTGCCTTTCAAGATGGCGGCAATAATATTCGACTGCTTTCAGAATGAACT
>JAKSQT010000158.1 GCA_024403995.1 Ruminococcus sp. | reverse complement strand
TGAGGTACAAATCTAAAAAAGAATTGGAGGTGAAACCATGCCGGAACAGAATTTCAGCTTTGTGAGAATAAAGGAGCATACGGCGAAAACCGTCGGCAATTCAGAACGGCACAACGAACGGAAAAACGAAAACTATTCAAATGACGATGTTGACCTTGAACGCAGCAGCATGAATATCCACTTCAAAGATCCGGGCGGTAAATCATATATTGAAATCCTGCATGAAATGGAGGAAGCGGGAAAGGCATCCGAAAGAGGTCTGCGTGATGATGCTACCCTCTTTGACGAAATGATATTCGATGTCAATACCCGGTACTTCGATAACCACGGCGGATATGAATACGCAAAGGAGTTCTTTTCTCACTGCTATGACTTTGCCCGTGAAAAATACGGTGAGGAATATATCGTCTCGGCGGTAATGCACGCAGATGAACTGAACAAAGGTATTTCCGAAGACAGAGGCGAAAAGATATATCACTATCATCTGCACGTTGTAGCTATCCCCGTTGTTGAAAAAGAAATACGGTGGTCAAAGCGGTATAAGGATGAAGCTCTCCGGGGTACTGTCAAAGAGGTAATTCATCAGATAAGCCACTCTAAAAAATGGCCGTCGCTCACGCCCGAAACGGATGATAACGGTAATGTAATTCTCCGTCAGAACGGCAAGCCGTTATATGTACGCTCGTACAGCATTTTACAGGATGAGATATTCCAATATCTGCGTGATAAAGGCTATGCGGATATTGAAAGAGGTGTAAAAGGCAGTACGGCGGAAAATCTGACAAGCCTTGAATATCAGATAAAGAAAGACACAGAGCGCCTTTCGGATATTCAGCAAAGACTTGAAAAATCAGAAATCAAATATGAGTCTGCCCAAAATGTTCACAAAACATTCAGCGAAATTGAAAATATGGGCAAAAAATCAATCGGCGGCAAATATACCGTTGCAAAAGAGGATTACGAAACTCTCACAACTCTCGCAAAAGAAGGCATTGCAAGCCGCGGCGAAATCGGAAGATTAAAAGATAAAATCAATGATTTCAGCCGCAGGCTTTCAAATGAACGCTCGGCAAATGCAAGACTGCAGGCAAAATATGAAGAACTCAAAGAAATCTGCAAGCCGTTTCTGTATGCGTTGGAGCGTTTTCCCGACCTTGTGAAAGAGTTTGTAAACAAGGTCAAGGAACTTGCCGAAAAAGAAAATCAGTCAAGAACTGAAAGAAAAATCAAACAAAATCAATATCAAAAATAAGGAGAAAAATCAATGAATAAGTATTTTGAAAAAACAGACAGAACCTACAACTACGATATTTTCCGTATGGAGCCGATGCCGGAAACACCGTTTAAGTTCCGTGAGGATGACAGTTTTCAGAGTCTGATCGAAAGCATTGACAAATATGGTCTGCTCACTCCGATAACCGTTATACCTCATAAAACCAAAGGCGGTTTTTATGAAGTCATATCGGGTGTACGCAGGCTTGAGGCTTGCAAAAGGCTCGGTTATACGAATATATCGTG
>JAKSQT010000157.1 GCA_024403995.1 Ruminococcus sp. | reverse complement strand
TAGACAAGGAGGTGCTCATATGCGTGAAGAAAACAAAGAATGGATTTTGAATAACACTGATAATGGGATTATTACCTCTAAAGCTGTGACAGAGCATGGTATTCATCGAAGTGTTTTGAGCGAGTTGGTAAAAAGCGGTGAGCTGATTCAGTGTTCTCGCGGAATATATATGCTGGCTGATGAGTGGGAAGATGAGTTTTATCTCCTGCAGCAAAAATACAAACGCGGCATATTCTCACACGCCACCGCGCTGTATCTTTTGGGTTATTCGGAACGTGTGCCGCTTATGTTCGATATGACATTCCCAACAAAATACAATTCTGCAACGATAAAGAATGAAAATGTTTCGGTGACGCGTGTAAACGACAACAATTATGAACTGGGAATATCAACTGCAGAAACACCTTCTGGAAACACGGTTCAAATATATGATCTGGAACGCAGCCTTTGCGATATCATGCGCGGATCCACAGAGGACATTCAGACCGCCCAGTATGCAATGAAGAAATATGCTGCATCAAAGCAAAAGGATATCAATAAGCTGATGCGCTACGCTAAGCAGCTTCGAGTTGAACCCAAAGTAAGAAAATACATGGAGGTGCTCCTGTGATGAATGATATGAGCCTGAAGGCTAAGATACGTAATATCGCAAAAGAAAAGAATATTTCAGCACAGGCAGTGCTCCAGAATTATCTGATGAACCGCTTTCTATATCGGTTGTCATTGACCGAATATAAAGAGAAATTTGTAATCAAAGGCGGTATGCTTATTGCCTCTATTATTGGACTTGAGCACCGCGCTACAATGGACCTTGATACTACGCTGAGAAACCTGCCTTTGACAGAAAGCACAATCCGCAAAGCATTTGAATCCATTTGTTCAGTGCAGGCAGATGATGGAATCACATTTTCGTATGATTCCATTGCACCAATCCGGGACGATGACGAATATGGCGGATACCGGGTGAGTTTTTCTGCGCAGTTCGGGAAAATTAACGCACCGATGTCAATGGACGTTTCAACCGGGGATGTTATAACTCCGGGCGCCGCCAAACACAGGTTTTCTGATATTCTGGAAGATAGCCTTTCTTTTGAGCTGTGGTCATATCCGCTTGAAACAGTGCTTGCAGAAAAAGTTGAAACGATCTTGAGCCGCGGAGTGGATAATACCCGCCCGAGAGATTTTTACGATGTTTATATGCTCTCGGCACTAAACTATGACAGCAAGATGTTCAGAGAAGCGTTTATCGCAACCGCTTCTCATAGAGAAAGCCTGGAGAAAATCTCTGACTCAGAGGGAATTATCCATATCATTTCGGAAAGTCCGGAGATGAACAAACGATGGGAAAACTATGTGCGCCAAATGCCATATGCGAAGGATATCTCTTTCGCAGATACAACATGCGCAGTGCATAATGTGTTAGAGAATAAATTCTAATTGAACTAAGTCGCTGCGCGACGGCCGGCCAGGGTCGTGGCGCAGTTTTATTTTAACTTAAAAATGGCAGTAGAAAGAGGGTCCTAAAAGTAGTATTGTTAAATCACCACAAAATAACAA
>JAKSQT010000156.1 GCA_024403995.1 Ruminococcus sp. | reverse complement strand
CTGTTCCGATCGGTGCGGCACAGCGAGGAAGATATGTCAATGAAGATAAGACCGAACAGCATATTGAAGTCAGAAGTGACAGCAAATCCAACTGCCTGACTACGGTCCAGAAAGACAGCTTGGTATGCACTCCTGTTCGTGTCGGACAGTACGGCAAGGGCGGACAGGGACAGCGAATTTATTCAGTGCGTGGAAAGTCGGTAACACTTTCAGCCAACGGCGGCGGTCAGGGAGCAAAAACAGGTCTGTATAAGATTGACTTGCCTGACGGTGACTATATTATCCGCAAGCTCACGCCTGTTGAAGCGGAGCGCTTGCAGACACTTCCCGACAATTATACCGCAGGCATCAGCAATACACAAAGATATAAATGTATCGGCAACGGGTGGACGGTCGATGTGATCGCCCATATCCTCGGAGGGCTTCACGATGATCAATGAAGCTCTGAAACAATGTGCCGATAACAACAATTACACCATTTACACAGGACTTTGCAAGGCACAGCGTATTATGATGCGTTCATCAAGTCCTGTATGCAGTATCAGCGGCGGTTCTGACAGTGATATTGTCCTTGATATCATTCACAAGGTCGATGAGGACGGAAAGGTTCGGTATTTCTGGATCGATACGGGTTTGGAGTATCAGGCAACAAAGGAACATCTTGATTTCCTTGAAAAGAAATATGGCATCGAGATAGTTCGCCTGAAACCGCAGAAACCGATACCTACTTGTGTCAAACAGTATGGTGTTCCTTTCCTGTCGAAATATGTTTCTGAACAAATGATGCGCTTGCAGGCACATGATTTTCAATGGGAGGACGAGCCTTTAGAGGTACTTTTGAAAAAATATCCTCGCTGTAAGACAGCTTTGCAATGGTGGTGCGGTGAGAGATACTCTGATGAGGACGGTGTGCAGAAAATCAGCCGTTTCAGCATTACCCGCAACAGATTCCTGAAAGAATTCATCATGCAGAATCCGCCTGATTTCCCTATAAGCAACAAATGCTGTGAATACAGCAAAAAGAAGCCTGCAAAGCAGTTTATCAAGGACAATGATGCAGACCTCGATATTACAGGCATTCGGCAGGCTGAGGGCGGTGTCCGTTCAGCGGCATTCAAGACTTGTTTTTCTGAGAGCAAGTCAAAGGGATGCAACACTTATCGTCCTGTATTCTGGTACACAGACAGCGATAAAAAGGACTATGAAGCGTTTTTCGATGTATCGCATTCACGCTGTTACACAGAATACGGCTTGCGGAGAATGGGCTGTGTCGGATGTCCGTTCAGCAAGCATATCAATGAAGAACTTGCAGTAATCGAAAAATATGAGCCGAACTTGTATAAGGCGGCTATGAATGTCTTCGGCAAGTCATACGAATATACGGCTAAATATCGTGCTTTTGTCAAAGAGATGAAAGCCAGAGAGAAAGAGGAGAAGAAAAAACTATGAATATTAAGAAAATTATCAAGGGTATGATCGGTCTTGGTGTGGTTAGCGGTATCGCTTACGCAGCATTTAAGGTCGGTGAAAACAGCGGAGAGATCAATGAGCGTTTCCGTGACAAGTACG
>JAKSQT010000155.1 GCA_024403995.1 Ruminococcus sp. | reverse complement strand
CGCAGTGTCCTCGCTCAGAATGCCAAAGAAGGCAAATATCTCGCTTCATTTGCTTCGTATGGTTATATGAAAAGCAATGACGAAAAACACACGCCTGTGATTGATGAACCCGCCGCTAAAATAGTACGCCGTATTTTTGAACTTCGTGCAACAGGTATCACGCCGACACAGATAGCTAAAAAGCTGAATTCCGAGGGAATACCTATACCGTCAGATTATCGTGCGCAGAAGTTAGGAAAGGAAAATCCGTTTAAAACGACTTTCCATTACTGGAGTCATGTTGCTGTCAGAAATATCCTCAGTAATCCTATCTATATTGGCAATCTGGCTCAACAGCGTTACACAACAGTTTCATTCAAAAATCATAAATCTATCCGCAGAGATAAGGACGAATGGGTAATCGCTGAGAATACACATGAACCTATTATTTCTCAGGAGCTTTGGGATAAGTGTCAGGAGGTTGATCGCTGTGCAAGTCACGGCAAGATCATGAAAAAAGGCGTGGTTCTTCCACTGAACAGTATGATGTACTGCCCGGACTGCGGAGCAAAGATGAAGCTTAATGGTCACGCAAAGAGAAAGGACGGCTCAGTCAATTACTTCTATGCCTGCGGAACATACAGCCGCTGTGGTGCAAGCACTTGTACCACGCACTATATCAGCAGAAAGCAGATTGAAAAAATCGTGCTTACAGATATTAATGCTAAGGCTAAATATGTGATTGAGAATGAACATGAAGCACGTCAGGAGTTCCTGATGCGTAAAGAATCTGACGGTACACGTTATATTGACGATGCCCGTCAACAGCTTGCAAAGTATCAGTCAAGGCTTGCTGAGTTGAAGATGATGACACAGAAGGTCTATCAGGATAAGCTGCTCGGCAAGGTGCCGGAGGACTTGTGTCTGGAAACGCTTAGTCAGTTCCGCACAGAAGAAGCTGACCTGACAGAAAAAGTTAAAAGCCTTACCGTCGCATTGGAAAAAGACAGCAAGGCAAAAGACGATATTGAAGAATTTATCTGCCGTCTGAAACAGTATGCTGATGCACCTGAACTGACAAGGCAGATGTGCGTTGACCTGATCGAGTACATCATCATTGGTGACCGCCCTGCAAATAAAAATGAACCTCGCAGCATTCAAATCTATTACAAGTTTCTTGATGAAGGATATTCCGATGCAATCAGGCAGAATTCAGGCAAAAACAAGTAAGTATTTTTATTAGGTGTGTCCATTTGATGTGGTATGCTCATAAACGCAGAAATCACATTCTTCCTCAAGAGACTCGACCTCAGCAATAGATTTTGAATCCTTAGCATCGTCTGCATCATCGCCTTCAACTGTTGCTTCTCCTGTCACCTTATGCGGAACACCTAAATCACAGAAGATGATCTGCGTAAGTTTATCTTCCGCTGTTTCAGAATGGATACGGGCAACATTCTCAACACAACGGTTGAGCTTTGTATCCGGATTATCCTCAAATGACGGATCAATCAATCTCGGATCAAGACCGAGCTTTCTTCCGTCTGATGTGATTTTAAGCATATTATCAATGCTTGGATCAACATTTCCTGCATTGAT
>JAKSQT010000154.1 GCA_024403995.1 Ruminococcus sp. | reverse complement strand
TAATCTACATTCAAAAACTTCCTTATCCACCCGTGGCATTAGACAAAAGACGTTTCTTTTATGCCTAATTCGTCCCAAACGGTGCGTAGATGCAGGGTATTTGCCCCAAAAGTACACCATCAGGTATCGACAAATTTTGATTTATCAGCACCCAATAAGCGCTTATCTGCGTTTATACAGAACGATTTCCGGCTCGGCGCCATTACAGCCGTATTCACAGACAAGGATAAATGTTTCGTCCGCAACAACGCCGTAGCAGCGTTCCGAACCCGGCCTTTCGATCTGATTACCCAAATAGATATCCTTGTCCTTCAGAAATCTGACTGTCGTTCCGTTGGCAAGCGGATATGTAAGGTTCACGTAAGCGCCGGTAAGTAAATTCAGGTCGTCCACACGCAGCCCGTCGATTTCCAAGGCGTTGATTTCTTCGATCAACCGCCGTTTCAGCTCCGGAAAATCTTCATTTCTCTCGGCAACGCAGTTCCCTCCAAAGGGATGCCCGGCACATTTTTCACAACCTCCGCATTCCGCGAATCGACCGCAGCTTTTACAGCATTCCGTATCACCGCAATATGTCATGTTATTATCCTCCTATTGTACTTTCTTTCCATGTATCTATATCCTTATATATGATTTCATATCGGAATGCGCAGGGCTTTTCACCTTCCGTATCGTGCGGGGATGTGACGATCTCAGCAAGCTTCAGCTTGACGCCCAGCATGATCTCATAGTGATATTTGAAGTGGCCGCCGCAGCAATAGCAATACTCCCGGGGAATTGCATAGTCACGCTTGATTTTACTGACCGTCGGGCAGGCACACTCAAACTTTTCGCCGGGATGATAGGATACCGCGTGAACAAGAAGAAGGCCGTTTTCGTCAAGCTCTGCCGAGCCCATGTTCAGGTATGGACATGCTGAAATCATTTTCAGCTTTTCTTCAATGGACTTTTCAGCGTTGATGCGGGCAAATTCTTTGGATGCTTTCTCCCGCGCGCCGCTTTTGCAGCAGGCGTTGGCTTCCAGTATGTTCTGCACCTGTTCGGGCGGGAGCTTTTCATTCATTATATCCAGCGCCTGCTTAAAAAAGGCGGATTTGACCTTCTTGTTGGTCTTTGACACGATCCCGTCAAAGCCCTGATACATTTCGTCAATGATATTCCGACCGACCTTGAAGTCGTCAAGTGTTTCTCTGAATTTTTCGGGTGACGGCATATTTCTTCCCTCACAATTTTGCTTATCTTTCAGTTATATAAAAGAATAGCATTTTTATTCTCACTTTACAATCTATAATCTACGGTGCGCGCATTTTGTCCAAAAAGCAAGAAAAATGTGTGCATCTTACATAAGTGATACATTTAGCCTATTTTTCCATAGGGCTGTTTACATAAATGATACATTTTTACCCTAAAAAATCAAATTTTTAGTGCGGAGGTCGGACTCGCTCACGTAAAATTCAATTCAAAAGCGTTAGATACTTACTAACTATTAAGCTCGATGATTTCTTGGTATACTGACTCAAGCTCATTAACTGCTGTATTATAAACTGTTATAACGGCACCTAATTCATAGGTATTCTTAAGAATATTATCATAAATATTATATTTAATTGTTAAATCATTGATATCCTTCTCACTATAGCC
>JAKSQT010000153.1 GCA_024403995.1 Ruminococcus sp. | reverse complement strand
CTGCAGTTATAAATACCCGTTGACGCGGTAATTGAATTGCCCGAGAAAATACCGTCGGTTTTACCGCTGACAGCTATATAATACATCACAGCATCCTTGGGAAGCTTAACAGATGCCTTACCGCCTGCGACTAATGCCGATTTTGTTGACCAGCTTTCCTTTAGCTTCAAATTATCATATTCAAGCGGAGAGCTTCTGTAAAACAGGGTAACCTTCGGATTCTTAACTTCGTCAGGCAGATTAAAGCTGAGAGTAATTTTGCCGTTTTCCTCGGATATACCGGTAATTCTGATATTGCCGTCGCCGTTTCCTGTCATTTCATTGGCGAAGCGTACCGTTTCTTCAATATTGAAATCGCCGTGACTTAATCCGCTGATAAGCAGGACGGAGCCGTTCTTTGCCACCGCGGCGGAAGAAGACGGAGCATCTGCGGGAAAAAACGGGTCTTCATCACTGCTTACAAACAGCATGGGCATTTTTACATCGGGAAGTAAGGGCGTAGGGTCCCATTTTTCCAGGATGGTTTTATTGTTGAAAAATGCTCCCATAAGCTCCCAGCAGCCGCTCCCGTAAATGGGAATCGCAAATTCAAAACGGCTGTCATAGCATGCCGCGACGGTTGTGACGAGACTGCCCCACGAAATACCCGAAACGCCTATCTGATTATTGATAACTCTGCTGTCTGCTCTTAAAATATTATTTGAGAGTACAATATCCGTCAGATAGTAATAAAACCACTGTTCCGTATACTCCTTGTCAATATCATCAAAATTACTGAAGGGCAGATGTGAATTTTCATTTACCGTCCAGTCGGGATTGTTGCCTCCGGCAACAGAGTAATATCCAACTTTAGGCTGCTGAGCGAAGCCGTCAAAGGAAATGGCGGCATAACCGCGGTCAACCCAATACTGAACCCAGTCGGCCTGCGCGTGAACGCCTCCGCCGTGAACGAGTACCATAGCCGGAACGGGACTTTCGGCGCTTGCATTTTCGGGGAATCCGATATATGCAAATACTTCCGTATCTTTTCCGAGACATTTTTCGCCGTCAAAATAAATTGCTTTTATTCTTTCATCGTCGGGGAAAGGCTTTCTGCTTTCGTCAACTCTGTATGACGGAGTATGCTCCTTTACCTTGTTTATGAGAGCCGCCAGTTCATCTGTATACGCGCTTTTTTCTTTTGCCGTGTAGTCAGTTACATACAGGTCGTTGATTTCAGGCTCTTTGCAGACAATGATTTTTTCAAACAGGCTCTTGAACCGGTCAAAAATCTTACTGAAGAACTGCTTGACTTTTTCAATAAATGACGGAGCTGCAGGTCTGTCGGCGTAATCCTTTGTTTCCGAATTATAAGCTGTCAGGCCGCCTTCTCGGGTAAGACCGACACGCGTACCCTTTAAGGTTCCCGCCTTCGAATAATCAAACGGCTCAAAGCCGAGCCTGACGGCCGCCGAATTTTCATCAAGAGAAAAATCAAAGGACAACGCGTCCTTAAAGCCGGGGTTTCTGTAAATCGCAGAGCCGAGGACATTTCTCGCTTCGGCACTGCTTCGGACAATGGCTTTATCCGTATAGCTGCCTATGGTGAAATAAAGCTCATCGCCGTATGTCATATCCCAGAGAATATTGCCGCTTCCCCCAAAATGACCCGTGTGATTAATTT
>JAKSQT010000152.1 GCA_024403995.1 Ruminococcus sp. | reverse complement strand
CGCTGCTTGCATCAAGATACGATGATGTTTCCAACGGAAAAGAGGAGCTTATTGCCGAAGTCGAGGGCCGTGACGGCTGGAAATTTATCCTTCTTGACGAAATGAATGATATTTACGGTGAAACTGATGAAATACTGCCCACTGATGACAATGATTTTCACGGCAGAATGCCATGGGGATATATCGGTAATTATATCTTTAATGCTGTCAGAAAATGTGAAACGAATGCGGAAACGGCAGACTCGGTAACTGCTTTCTGTAAATCAGCAGGCGGAAATCCCGATATAAAAACGCTTGAGGAAGCATGGAAAAGCGCACTTGTGTTACAGCATCATGATGTTACGATATGCGGCCTGCTCGACGAGGCGGAGCGTTTTTCAACAGAGTCTTTGAAATGCTCTGAAAAAGTCATTGAGGATTCAATGAGCTTTATCGCGGATAAATTCTGTGATGAAGTTAACGAGGGTATTGTCATATTCAATCCTAACTCTCACGAAACAGCTCAATGGGTTGACACGGGATTTTCTTCCGAATATACAATGGTCAATAACGAAACTAAAGTTGACTGCGAATACAGAAACGGCAGACTGTTTGCCCGTGCAGAAATACAGGGACTTTCCTGCGTTAAGCTTGATGCAGTTAAAAAACAGATTGACACAGCTTCAGCCGCGGGCAGATACGATAAAAAAACAGGCGTTCTCACTGCCGGCTTATATAAAATCGGGCTGAATGACAACGGTATCCGATATGTTGAGTTCAGCGACGGCAGCGGCAGAATCATCGACAACGGTGACGGAGCTCTGTTCAGAGGATATGTGGAGAATGTTGACTGCAAATCAAAGGGCAAATGGAATGTTCAGCTTAATGATTTTACAGCCATTGCCCATCATACAGGTGAAATCGGCGGGATACCGTTCACTTTTGAAATGATAATTGATTCGGAATGTCCCGAAATAGAGTGCAAAGCATCGTTTGAAATGAACGGTCAGAAAGTCGGCAGAACGGGCATCACAAAGGGAATACATACTGATTTTGTTGTCAACGGCTCTGTTCATGAAGAAAAGCTTCGGTTTGTAATGAATCTTTGCGTTGATAACAGCAGAAAAATGGACAGAGATTTGCCCTTTGCCATTGCAGAATGGGACCAGCAGATATGCGAGCCTGAAACATTCTGGTACGAAGGTTCGAAGGTTCTTGTTGACCATAAGGTTTCAAAAGAAAAAGCGTTCAGCTCGCCGGTTTATCTTCAGGGCATCAACTGGGCAAGTGTGTATGACGATAAGCTTACCCTTGCCGTTCTTAACAGAGGATGTATCGGCAATGTTGTTGAGGGAAACACACTTTCAGTTCCGCTTATCTATGCAAATGAGTATATGCAGGGCACAAGGATGCTGACAGGTAAGTATCATAATGAATTTGCATTGCTCCCGCAGTGCGGCCATGATGCCCTGAAAATTCATAAAAGTGCAAAAGCGTATAATCATCCGTTTGTAACCGCAAAAACTGAAATAAAAGAATCTGAAGTCTGCGGCAGTACACTTGCTTCCTGCGATGACGAAAACAACACCGTTATTATTACGGACGTCAGCCCTGTTGATAACGGCATTGAAATAAGGCTCTGCAATTATTCGGATAAACAGAGCAGATGTAAAATTTCCGTCCTGGGATGCAGTGAATATTACGAAACAAATCTTCTCGGAGATGTTACAGAAAAAATCAATCCCGACGGGTTTATTATAAATCCGTGGGAGGTCAAAACTGTACTTTGTCAATAATAACGAAAGCACAAAGCCTGCCGAGG
>JAKSQT010000151.1 GCA_024403995.1 Ruminococcus sp. | reverse complement strand
GAACCAGGCAGCCACAAGGCTCATGAAATTCTCCATACAACATATGTAAAGAGAACAATCAACAAGTAATTTAATATTTGTTAATAAATACGGTCCTCTGGTCAAATGATCAGGGGACCGTTATTTTTTTATTCGTTAGCTGTTAAAGGCTCATAAACAAAGGAAAGTTTTGCGGTAAAAATAAAACCGCCGTCCGGTGAGGACGGCGGCGAATAAAATACTGATAAGATCAGAAATCAACTTCTGTATCGTAGTAGCAGCACTTAAGAAGCTTTTCCATTTCTTCCTGTGAAGGCTGACGCGGATTTGAACCTGTGCAGGCATCTCCGATAGCTTTCTTTGCGATCTCAGGAAGTCTTTCGAGGAATACTTCTTCAGGAACAAAGCCCTTTTCGCATGGATAGCTGTCAGCGCCGTACTGGCTGATGCAGTGAGGAATATTGAGGTCGTCGTTCATTTTGCGCAGATACTTGATGAGAGCTGCAACCTTTTCATCATCAGAAGCAGTTTTATCAGCGATACCCATGTAGTCAACGATAACGCCGTATCTCTTCTTAGCTGTTTCATCCTTTGCGTTAAATGCGATTACCTTAGGAAGGTACATGGCATTGGCAGCACCGTGGATGATATGAGCGCCGAGATCAGCAAAAGCAGCACCTGTCTTGTGAGCCATTGAATGAACGATACCGAGAAGAGCGTTTGAGAATGCCATACCTGCAAGACACTGAGCGTTGTGCATTCTGTCTCTTGCCTGCATATCGCCGTTGTATGAAGCAACGAGGTCGTTCATGATCATTTCTATTGAATGAATAGCAAGCGGGTCTGTAAAATCGCTGTTTGCTGTGGAAACATATGCTTCAACAGCATGAGTCATAGCGTCCATACCTGTGTGAGCAACCAGTTTCTGAGGCATTGTTTCTGCAAGCTCAGGATCAACTACTGCTACATCAGGAGTGATCTCAAAGTCAGCGATAGGGTATTTTGTACCGTTGCTGTAGTTTGTGATGATAGAAAATGCTGTTACTTCAGTAGCTGTACCTGAAGTTGATGAAACAGCACAGAAGCGTGCTTTCTTTCTGAGTTCAGGAATACCGAATACCTTGCACATGTCTTCAAAAGTACATTCAGGATATTCGTACTTGATCCACATAGCTTTAGCTGCATCGATAGGTGAACCGCCGCCGATCGCTACGATCCAGTCAGGCTGGAATTTGAGCATTGCTTCAGCTCCGCGCATAACTGTTTCAACAGAAGGATCCGGTTCGATGCCGTCAAAGATCATAACTTCCATGCCGGCTTCCTTAAGATATGCTTCAGCTCTGTCAAGGAAACCGAAACGTTTCATTGAGCCGCCGCCAACGCATATGATTGCTTTCTTTCCTTTGAATGTTTTGAGAACCTCAAGTGAACCTTTTCCGTGATAAATATCACGAGGCAGTGTAAAACGTGCCATAGTAAGCACCTCCGTAAATAATTTTGATAAATTTTTGTCATATCGGCATATGCTGTATGCTTTAGTATATGCGTGTATGGTTAGTATAAAACGGTATAAAATAAATATATTTTTTAAATAATACTGTTCTATATTGATTATTATATCAAATTGATAAAAGATTGTCAATATGCTGATGTGAGAAGAAAATACTTCAAACTTGACATATTATACAAAATATGATATCATTAATAATAACTGTAATCTGAAAAACGGAGGAAAATACAATGAAAATTGAGACACTAAGAAGTGAAATGGTAGCCGCTATGAAGGCTAAGGAAAAGGAAAAGAAGGACGTTATTTCAGGACTTATCGAGGCAGT
>JAKSQT010000150.1 GCA_024403995.1 Ruminococcus sp. | reverse complement strand
ATTTCACTTATCACGCTGTCAATCGCAGGGAATTTCTGCGAAAGCAGAGTCAGATATTTATTATCCATATTATCATATCCTTACAGCAAAACCGACAGTTATACTAAACCGCCGGTTTTACGATATTATTTCTTGGAAAGGTCACAGTGTCTTACTGCGTTCCTTACCTTTAACACAAAGGACGGCGAAACGGAAAGCTCGTCAATACCCATTCGAAGGAAACTCTCGGTAAGGGTCGTATCAGCCGCAAGCTCGCCGCATATTCCTATCCATGCGCCATGCTTATGTGCATTTTGAACTGACATTTCGATCAGACGAAGTACAGCCTCGTGATGAGTGTCCACAAACTGTTCGATAGCGGCATTCTGTCTGTCACAAGCAAGAGTGTACTGCGTAAGGTCGTTTGTGCCAACGCTGAAAAAGTCAACCATGGGTGCAAGTCTGTCGCTTATGATAGCTGCAGCAGGAGTTTCTATCATAATACCCAGTTCAACCCTTTCGGATAATTCGACACCTTCAGCTATTAGCTGTTCTTTTACTTCCCTGCATATCTCAAGTATTTTTTCCAGCTCGGAAACGCTTGTTATCATAGGGAACATTATGCCGAGATTACCGTATGCCGAAGCTCGATACAATGCACGAAGCTGCGTTTTGAATATCTCCGGTCTTGTAAGACATATCCGTATTGCACGATATCCAAGTGCAGGATTTTCCTCTTTGGCTAAGTTGAAATAATCCACCTGCTTGTCTGCACCTATATCAAGAGTACGGATAATGACTTTCTTGCCCGCCATACTTTCAAGAACTCTTTTATATGCGGCAAACTGCTGTTCTTCCGATGGATAATCATTGCTTTCAAGATAAAGAAATTCGCTTCTGAAAAGTCCGATACCGCCTGCGTCATTAGCGAGGACTGCCCCGATATTATCAACGCTGCCGATATTTGCATAAATATTGACTTTTGTTCCATCAATAGTTATATTATCTTTGCCTTTCAGTTCCTGAAGCAAGCGTTTCTTCTGCTCGTCCTCAGCACGCTTCTTTTCAAGACAAGCTTTTGTAGCTTCATCGGGTTCTACGAATATCTCGCCTGTATAACCGTCAACAATGGCAGCACTTCCATTTTTTACAGCTTTCAGAAATTCGTCGCCCACCCCGATAATTGCGGGTATATTCATATTCCTTGCAAGTATTGCGGTATGAGAATTTGACGAGCCGTGTGCAGTAACAAATGCAACTACCTTGTCCTTATCAAGGGACACAGTTTCGCTGGGAGCAAGGTCATCGGCACAGATTATCATTCTGTCATCGGAAACTGCATTGTCGGATATGCTGCCTGTAAGATTTGCAATGAGCCTGTTTGATATATCCCTTACGTCAGCCGCTCTTGCCCGCATATAAGCATCGTCCATTGATGAAAACATTTCTGCAAAATTATCTGCTGTAACCGCTACGGCATATTCAGCATTCACCTTCTGAGTATCAATAATATTTGTAATGCTGTCATTGTAATCATCATCTTCCAGCATCATCATATGTATCTCGAAAATCTGTGCATTTGTTTCACCGATTTCCTTCAAAGCCTTTTCATATATTCCTTGGAGCTGTTCGGCGGCAGCGGTCTTAGCTGCTTCAATGCGTGATTTTTCTGCTTCTGTATTTTCTATGTGAAGACACTTTATTGTCGTGTCCTGCTGCTTTATGATCGTGATTTTTCCCTGTGCGATTGCTCCGTAAACACCTTTGCCCGAAAAAACAGTCATAGCTTCATCTCCTATCATAATTTCTGCACTGTACAGAATTTATCGTTATAGCTTTCCATTGCTTCTTCAATTATAGCGACTGCCTCTGTGGGACCGCCGATATCCTTCACCTCAGTTGATTTGCCTTCAAGCTGTTTA
>JAKSQT010000015.1 GCA_024403995.1 Ruminococcus sp. | reverse complement strand
ATCTGACGAAAAATCTGACTGCGTTTCTGCCGCACAATCTTTGTGCGGTGTTGCCCTAAATTTTATCATTACCTACGCACTTTGTCAAGGCAATCATTCTTGAACCTGAAAATTGATTTTCATTTTCCCAATCACTTATCCCTGCCGAAAAATTCATCAGGCATAATATCCGAACCTGCCGATGACTTTGCATAGTACATAAGAATCGCCGATGCATCACGTGAATCCACCTTGCCGTCACCGTTGACATCTGCGGCTTTTTTCTGTATCTCCGAAAACGACTCTGCCCTGCCTGCCGAAGTACCTGCATATTCCGCAAGCACTGCACTTGCATCACGGGAATCGATCTTTCCGTCATCATTGACATCACCCGTTAAGCTTTCAAGCTTTATCTTCATTTTACGGCTTTTCATTGACAATATCCTCTCAACGCTCTCGTCTATGCGGCTTTCGGGTATTCTTCCGCTTTTGACGGCTTCCTCGATACAGCTTACAGCCTCTGGCAGATTCTGCGGTGAAAGAAGGATATCGTTTCCTGCCTCGACCGCCATGACAGCAGCCTCACCACTGCCGTATTCATTGATTATTGCTCCCATTCCAAGAGCATCGGTTATAATAATTCCGTCAAAACCGAGTTTTTCACGCAGTTCGCCTGTAACTATCTTTTCCGAGAGAGATGCCGGAAGTGTGTCCATTGCAGGAACGGTGATATGTCCGACCATGACAAATTCTGCCCCTGCCTTTATGCCCGATTCAAACGGAAGATACTCATTCGCACGTATCTCATCTGCCGGTTTATGAGCAACAGCCATGCCGTCATGTGAATCCTCCACGGTATCGCCGTGACCCGGAAAATGTTTGAGAGTGCAGTATACTTCGCTGTCCCTGAAGCCTTTTACAGCCTGTCCGAGCAGTTCAGCCGCCTGTGTAAAGCTGTCACTGTATGCACGGGTACCGATAACGGTATTCTGCTGATTTGACCAGACATCGGCAACAGGCGCAAAATCCACATTGAAGCCGAGCGAGCCTATATCGCCACCAATAGTCCGTGCATTTGCATAAGCCCTGACTGTTCCCATGTTTCTGTAGTTATACATAGGACTGAAAGCGGTCGTATGGACTGAATATGCACATCTTGCGACATTTCCGCCTTCCTCGTCAACACAGTAAAACAGCGGATTGCAGCCATTTTCCTCGGCATATCCCGCCGTATCGGAAATGAGCTGACGCACCTGTGTCTGTGAAGAAAGATTGAGACTTGTATATACAAGTCCGCCGACAGGATATTCTTTCAGACAGTCACGGGTAGCCGCTGTGGCAGATTTATAATCAGCGCCGCCTGTAAGCTCCTCTGGGCGCACCACGAACATCTGGCACACTTTTTCATGAAGCGGCATTTTTTTCACGGTCTGTGCTATCCTGTAAGATGTCAGACCTGTCCCAGCCGCATTTTTCGGCACAGAATTGCCGTTGTCAGCATAATCCGCCCCCATAAGAAAGCTTGATGCAGCAATTTCGGCAGTGACAAGTACAGCAGTCAATGATCTGTATTTTAAATTTTTCATTCGCTTATTCAACATTTTTTATCGCCTCTTCAAAGAAAATACTATATAAATTGTATCACCGAAAGCAATATTTGTCAAGGTATAAGCGGATGTTTCCTGAAATCTCTGCTTGTTTCAAATGAATCGTATTCATCCTTTGATATCTGCACACACTCATGTACAAGCCTGTCTATTTTTATGTCAGGCTTATAAACTATCGGAAATTTCGCCACATCTCCCGACTGAAAATTCAGCGTAGGATTGAGCTGTCCGAAAATACTGCTGAAAACCTTTGAATTCAGCAGCGCACATATATATTCACGCTTTTCGCCAAGCTCAAATATGCAGCAGCCGCCATTGTCGAATATCCAGCCCTCATCGAACCATCTTATGCTGAAATTTCCGCTTGTAAGAGTAGACCATGTAAGTCCTGCCTTCATGAAGTATTTGTAATTTGCAATGACAGAAGTCGGAATCGCTCTTATTTCTGCGGCATCATCATACCAGTTTATGACATACGAATTGAATCCGTACCACTTTCTGAAGCCGCCGCCCTTATTATAGGGAAACCAGTACTTTTCAAGGGTATTCTCACGTTTCAGCTCGGTGCAGCCTGTATTCAGCCTGTTGATATCGACCTCATACCAGTATCTCAGAAAACGATCGTTGTCCGATGTAGAATTTCCCTTTCTCGGTGCGGCAAAATCACTGAGCGGCTGATATTTTTCATAAAGCTCCGCAACACGCTCACTTATCCAGTATGCTGTCGGGACATTCGGCATTTTCATGAAATTCTTGGGTGATGCCTTATAGACATAGCCGCAGTCATCGTTTTTCAGCGCTTCGAGAGTCTTGATACGCTGAATTTCCATATCTCCCCTGAATTCGGACAGGCGTATATATTTTCCTTTGCCGCACAAGCCGTCCTTTTTCATGGTAAACATACAAAGCGGCACTGTCGCATCACGGAATGATGAATATTCAAACTGAACAAGTGTACGTATGGTATGCGTTTCGATCAGAGTCCGGCGCAGCTTTTCATAGCTTTGAATGAACATCCAGACATATGGTGTCAGAAATCCCGAATATCCGTCTTTTTTCGTAAAATCAGAGCATCTCGTCACAAATGCCGAAAACAGATCGGCACGGTAATCAAAATAATTCTCCCTGACATATGCAAGCAGCCGTCCGTTCATATTGCTGCTTGACATATACGGAGGATTAGTCACTACTATATCGTACTTTCCCGAAAGTATGCGGTCGATTTTTTCTGCATACGGAAAATCCATGTCGCCGCCGTGAAGAAGCGAACCGTAGATATCGCAGTACTGTGACACATCATTATATCCGCCGCCTGAACTTCTGCATTTCTCTGCCGCCGAACTGAATTCCGCAAGATTCAGCGAAATACCGCTGTTCAGAACAGACGGGCTGTATTCCGCCGCTTTCATCAGAAGTGAGAAAACGGCAAGCCTGTATGAACGTCTGTCTATGTCAAGGCCGAACAGATTTTTCGTGAGAATAAAGCGTACCGCCTCATCATCGCTGTATCCGCATGAATGGTATATCCGCATGAACACGTCAAAAGCATATACCAGAATATTTCCGCATCCCATGCAGGGATCAATAAAAGTTATGCTTTCGGGAGAACGCTTCCCGGCATTTCCGCTTTCCGCAAAATCGGCACAATACTCAAATCCAAGTCCGCCGCCGCAGTCGTTCCAGAGCTTTCCAAGCGTATTTTCGACCATATACTGCACTATCCAGTCCGGAGTGAATATCTGTGTTGCGGCAGGTATTTTTTCAGGCGATATCTTCACATTGTTTTTCAGTTCACTGTATACCATGCTTTTCGTGCTGCTGTTGAAAAACTGATAGAGCCAGCCGATGACCTGAACGTTTCCGCAGAAAACATCATCGCTTATCTCATTCAGCACAGCGCAGACAAGCCCGTTTTCGCCCGTAAGACCACTTGGTATGATATATTTTTCATCATCAGAAAAAAAGGCTGAAACATTTTTATTTCTGCGGCATACATCAAGGAACTTTGCCGCCCATATCTCATTGCTTTCCGTAACGGCAGCCTGAAAAATCCCGTTTCCGACATCAAAACCATTAGCCTGCATATACCTGACAGCAATAAGACGGCTGAACCAGAAAAATGCATATTCCTCGGCAAGCTCACTGCTGACAGCACCGTTTTTCTCAGATATACCGCCGATCAGACGCTCATGAGCCTCTGCCGCAAGATTTTTCATAGTCTGCTTATCCATTAACACGCCGCCTTTCATATTGCTCACCAAACTAAAACCTGAATTTTTCTGCTTGTCCTGAAGAAAAAATTCTATTCTGATTATAACATATATTTTAATTTGTTGCAAGTATTGCATTTTAATGAAAAATCCTCCTGCCGCACGGACAGGAGGACAATGTTATTTCTTGAAATAATCAGCCATAAAGTCTTCAATACGGCTGTACTTGTTTGTTGACGAAAGAGCATAGTACAGAAGTATAGCCGAGGCATCCCTTGAATCTACTTTTTTGTCACCGTTGATATCTGCGGCAAGTTTCTGAGTCTCAGTGAATGAACCGCCGGCAACAGTTGAAGATTTAGCATATTCAATGAGAACTGCGCTTGCATCACGGGAATCTACCTTTTTATCGCCGTTCACATCACCGTAATTGATAACAGGCTTTACTGGAATGGTCGTTGTTGTTACTGTAGTAGTTGTTGTCGTAGTAGTTGTTTTAGCAGTTGTTGTAGTCACAGGTCTTGATTTCAGGTTAATAACGATATCAGAATTCCACATTGAAAAAGCTGTTTCAGATTCAGGCAGATAATACTCCTCAGGAACAGAAATTACAGTGATATAGCCTATCTCCTCCTTAAATGTGAATGTATAAGCCTTTCCGTCTGATGTATACGGACCTATATTCTGCTTGCCTGCCTTGATAGTAAATCTTACATCTTTTATCGGCTTGTCGGACTCATCAACAAATTTTACACTGCACTTAAACTCAGGCGAAGTTGTTGTCGTTGTTACAGGTTTTGTTGTTGTCGTAGTAGTGGTGGTTGTAGTCGTTGTTGTTGTCGTAGTAGTAGTGGTTGTTGATGTGGTTGTGGAAGTTGTCGTTGTAGTGGTTGTTGTGGTCGTTGATGAAGTTGTCGTCTTAGTGTTTGTTGTGTTCGTTGCTTAGGTTGTCTTTGTTGTGTTTGTCGTATTTGTTGTTGTAGTTGTTGTTGTTGTTGGCTTTGTTGTGGTGGTCGTTGTGGTCGTGGAAGTTGTTGTTGTAGGCTTTGTTGTGGTAGTCGATGTAGTTGTGGAAGTTGTCGTTGTAGGCTTTGTTGTGGTTGTTGATGTAGTTGTGGAAGTTGTTGTTGTAGGCTTTGTTGTAGTGGTCGATGTAGTCGTGGAAGTTGTTGTTACTGCTTCAGCTACAGCTATGTATCCGTCTGCAAAATCCGCATTGCTTGCGATAAGAAGTTCATCATCTGACGGATTCTGCTTTGAATTAATGCCCTTTGTGAAGAACCATGCCTGCATGAGATGACCGTTTTCATCGTCCTTGTTATTTGTAAACAAGTCACTCATAAGAGGTCTTGTCTGGTAAGCAATATCGATGGGATAAACGTCAAGAGGCTTTGCATCCTGCGGCAGTCTGAGTTTTAATGTGAGGATATTGCCTGAAACGCCTGCATTTTCGGAATGGCTGGTAGCAATTACTATTCCGCTTGCATCTTTTATTTTAACAGCTTCACACTGCATTTTTTTCACTGCTTTGCCGAAAGTTACAAGATCATCCTCGTTAGCCGGAACAAGCGTAAGACGGCTGTCCCAGAAAATATGCAGACCTGTTGTACAGAACATATTATCGATATTTTCTCCTGAAAGGTCAATGCTTATCTCTACTTTCTGACCGGGGGCTGTTTCTGCACTTACTGTCTTTTTTGAAACAGTGAGGACAGGTTTGGATTTTGCCTGAGAAACATCGCCTGAAAATACATATTCGTCTCCGTAATCAGCTATTTCAGCATTTGCATACAGTGCTGAAGCGCTTCCTAAAACTGATGATGCGCCGATACATACACTGCATAAAGCCGAAAGCATACGTTTCATAAGTACGGCAGATTTTGTGTTTTTTTCTTTCATTGTTTTTTCCTCCTTTATGTTCATTGAGAGCAGTCTGTTCTGCAATTACGAACATACATTATGTCTATATTCTACCACAAAAACAATAATTATGCAATGTGTTTTTATTTATTATGACATTTATTCTTTTCTTTTTACCATTTGCACAATATGTATTTGTTTATTTAGTTAGATTAGCACAAATTATTAAAAATATTTTCACATAATAAAGTGTTGAAATAAACAAAGCATTGTGCTATAATAAATTCAGAATTTACCAATTAGCCGCAGTTTTCACAATAATTCAGGAAGGTATGCTCTATGAAAAAACTATTGATCGTTTTAAGTGTTATCATCGCATTGATCGCCGCAGTTCTCCTTTTCATCAGATTTTATCCGAGCTTTGGCGGTATGCCGTCAAAATCAGACCGTAAGGAATACAGCACACGCACTGAATACTATGACGGAAAAAAATTCATTTATCCTGAAAAATGGACAGTTGAAAGCAATATCGAGGATATACGCATATCTTCAAAGGACACGTCACCTGTTGATGAACTTCCTGTAAGTACGCCTGATTTCAGCCTCGCAGACGAAAATAATGTCATGGTGACATGGTTCGGACATTCCTCAGTACTAATCCAGTTCCACGGTTATAATCTGCTTTGCGATCCTGTATTTTCGGAAAGATGCTCGCCAATGCAGTGGATAGGTCCGAAGCGTTTCAGTGAGCCTACAGTCAGCGTAAAAGATCTGCCGCATCTTGATGCAGTTCTGCTGTCACATGACCACTATGACCACCTTGACCAACAGGCAGTGAAGGAGCTGAATGCCAAATCAGACATATTCATTGTCCCGCTTGGTGTTGAAAAGCATCTTGAGCGCTGGAAGATTCCCGAAAACAAGATCAGTACCGTTACATGGTGGGACAAGCTGAATATAGGCAATATTGAGATAAACTGCTGTCCGAGCCGCCATTTCACAGGCAGACGGCTTATTGACTCCGACATGACACAGTGGTGCTCATGGGTTATCCGTGACGACACATACAGCATTTTCGACAGCGGTGACGGCGGATTCGGCGGTCATTTTCAGGAAATTCATGACCGTTTCGGTGATTTCGACTTTGCACTCATGGAATGCGGTCAGTATAACTCAAATTGGCATCACAGCCACCTTTTCCCTGAAGAATCAGCTAATGCCGCCGATATCGTCAAGGCAGGCACAGTCCTGCCGATACATTGGGGAGCATTCGTACTTTCTAATCATGGCTGGGACGACTGCCCAGAAAGATTTACGATTCAGGCTGACAAGCTCGGTCTCAATGTCGTAACTCCTCATCTCTGCGAGACTTTCTCTCCCGATAATTCTGCCAATTACCAGAACCGCTGGTGGCGTGACTTTACATAGTAAACAGCACAACAGGCTGTTTTTCTGTAAACTGTATTTTTATCGGGGAAAACCTTTCTGAGGAAAGGTTCTTCCCCGAACCCCTTTCCAAAGACTTTTAGTATTATGGCGTATCTGGTATAGGACAAATGTCCTATACCAGATACGCTAAAACACCCAAAAGTTTTAGGAAAGGAGTCTGAGGGAGAACCCTTTTTCAAAAGGGTTTCCCTCAGTAAAAAGTATGGATTACAGAAAAAACAGCCTGTTGTGCTGTTGTATTATGTAAGGAGACTGAATCTTACGAAGATTTCAAAAACATCGCCGTCAATGTCAACGGCAAACTGTCCGCCGCAGGCTTCCGTGAAGCTTTTGGCTATTGACAGACCAAGACCGCTTCCCTCAGAAGTTCTTGATTTATCGCCACGGGCAAATCTTTCGGTAATTTCCTCAGGCGTGAACTTCATCTCATATGATGCAGTATTCCTCAGTTCTATGCATACTGTTCCGTCATTTTCAATAAGCTTCAGGAATACTCTTGTGCCGTCAAGTGAATATTTCAGCGAATTGTCGATAACATTCTGGAGTACACGGTATAGCTTTTTTCCCTCAGCAATTATAGGTGCTTTTTCAGGGATTATATCAGTTACAAGCTTTCTGCCGCTCTTTTTTATCTTGTCCTCCATATCTCCGAGAACCTGTTTTGTCAGTACTACAGCGTCTATCTGTTCAAGCTTTATATCGTTTTTGCTGGTAGCCTTTGCGATATCGAAAAGGTCAGCCACTATGTCACGCAGGCGGTCAGTCTTGGTTTCGAGTATCTTCACATAGTCCTGTGCCGCAGGTGAAAGCTCCTCCTGTGAAAGAAGGTCAACATAGCTGACTATCGAGGTCAGAGGCGTTTTCAGGTCATGCGAAACGTTGGTAACAAGGTCAATTTTCATGCGTTCTGCGCTGACCTGTTTTTCAACAACTTTTTCAATGCCCTCTGCCATATTGTTGAGATTTTCGGTCATCGAATAAATTGCACTGGTCTTTTCCACAAGTACAGGTGAATAATCGCCCTTGCTTATATTCGCAACGTGCTCACCAAGCTTCGAGAGTTCTCTGAGGTCTTTCATGTTGAAATGGTAGAATACTGCAATAACTGCAAGCGCTAAGAACGGCAGTACTTCCACCGCCCAGAATAATGATATCAGGCAGATCATTATTCCTGCAACCGTGAAAAGCAGTGTTCTGACAGTAAATCTTCTTACAAAGACATCGTTTCTGTATTTTTCTTTATTTGATAAACTTTCTTCTATTCGTTTATATTCTTCCTTTGATAAGCGGAAGAATTTCTTTATAATTTTGCCGCAAAGCGACGTATCTATAAGGCTTCTGCATTTCAGCCTTGTAATAAAGCTGTTTACACATACAAAGCCCACAGTGTATATAGCTGTCACGATTGATGTTGTCAGTAAAATGAACGACGTTTTCTGAATTGATATATTATCAGCAAGATTGTTTATCTCCTTTAAAAATCCTATAGCCGCTATAAACATCGCACCGATAAGTGCCAAATAAAGCTCTGCCCATATTTTGTCGATTGCTCCAAGCCTGAATTTTCCGGTTTTTGTATCATATCCGCCTGCAATAAGGAGATACAGCGCAAGTATCACGGCAAATCCAACTAATGGAATAATCTGCACCACACGGTTTTCAAATTTGGTTTCTGCTATGCTGCATTCTGAATTGACCGTTTCATGTTCCTGGATTATCTTATCAACAGGACAGATATACATATAGCCATATGGTTCTTCGCTGGCATGAGTGTCATATTTGCAGTTTGCGTATACATTGCCGTCTTCCTGGACATCAGCGTCAAAAGAAAGGCCATTGAAATCCGTATTGCGGTCAGTAGGAATAGGCGTTGTGCCGTCCTCATTTATATATATCTTTGCACCAAGCCTGTCTTTATAGCTTTCAAGCTTTGATGTATCGTAGTCAAAGACCGCATAGCCCCTGTATCCGTCATAGAAATATTCCATGCCTTCCATGTTGCTGTACCAGTTGCAGTCATAAAATCCAACATTTAAAATCACGTTGCTGTAATATCTATGCACATATCTGGTGCTGATATATGCATAGTTGTTGTCCTCTGCATTATCGAAGCTGAAATCATCATCAAAATTTGAAAATACTACGCCTTCCCAGCCTACTGCATAATTTGCTACATTGGTTTCAGGAAGTGTTATATTGCCTTTTTCGTCCATAAGACCGGCTGCTTTAAGATTCTCAATAATTGACTGCTGATAGAATTTGTTTCCTGTCAGCTTTCCGTCGTCATCAAGATTTCTCACATACAGCTTGTCAAAAAGCCAGAGTTTATGACTGACCTTATACATTTCTTCATGATATCCCACAAGCTTTTCATTTTCTGTATTCTGCATCCGCCTGAAAATTTTGTCATAGTCATACCACGCACTGCTGCAAAAAGCCAGACTGACTGCCACTGAAATAACCATAAGCAGCGCCGCAGCAATACGTGTAGCTTTATTTTTAAGGAAATTCATCCAATCCCTCCGTTCAGTTTTTCTATTTTGTAGCCTATTCCCCATACTACTTTAAGATATCGTGGCTCTTTCGGATTTATCTCGATTTTTTCACGTATATGGCGGATATGCACCATGACCGTATTTTCCACTGAAAACGATTCCTCGTTCCATACTCTTTCGTATATCTGCTCCGCAGAAAATACTCTCCCCGCATTTTTCATAAGGAACTCCATTATCCGATATTCAGTAGCCGTCAGCTTTACAGGCTCTCCGTCAAGATAAAGCTGTTTTTCATCAAAATCGATCATAAGTCCGCCGTTTTTAATTGAGTTGCCGTGCTGTTTGCTGTCAGCCGCACCAAGCGAGAGATAACGCCTGAGATTTGAGGTAACTCTTGCTGCAAGTTCCATCGGGTTATACGGCTTTGTGATATAGTCGTCAGCTCCCATTGAAAGTCCGAGAATCTTGTCCGTATCCTCGGATTTTGCCGAAAGCACGATTATCGGGATATTTTTCATTGTACGTATTTTCATCATGGCAGATAGTCCGTCCATTTTCGGCATCATGACATCAATGAGAATAAGGTCTATCTCATTCTGCATAAGGCTGTCTATAGCCTCAAGTCCGTTGTATGCCTTATATATTGTATACCCCTCTTTTTCAAGCAGCTTTGCAATTGCGTTAACTATATCATGATCGTCATCAACGACGAGAACTGATGCATTTTCAAGTGATCTCATTGTATTATCTCCCTAAGAATATTTTTACTAATTATACTCCATTTCAGGATTTTTTGCAACAATCATAATTTATCACGCCCTTTCCCTTAGCATGATTTTATTATAATCTGCATTTCTTAATCTGAAACAGATGGATTTCTTAATTTTTTCTTAAGGCAACACCGCACAAAGTCGTCAGACGTGCTTTGTGCGGTGTTGCCTTAAAAGAATACTGGAAATCAAAAGAAGAAATGGCTGTCATGAACGGCTGGGATTTCAGTCATATCGAGGAAAGATACAGCATGGGCGAACTGCCGTGTGATATGACAGAAATGATACACAGATACATGAAGGACACCGACAGACTTCTCGATATCGACACAGGAGGCGGAGAATTTCTGCTTTCTCTCGGTCACTCTCCGATACTGACAAGTGCCACGGAGGGCTGGAAGCCTAATGTTGAGCTTTGTCAGAAAAATCTCGGCGGAATTGGTATCGATTTCCATGAAATGACCAATTATTCGGCTATGCCGTTTGAAGATGAACAGTTTGACATTATATTGCTCCACCAACTAAATCTTGAATTTTTCTGCTTGTCCTGAAGAAGAAATTCTGCGTCAGAAAACCTTGAAATACGTTAGTATTCCTGCGGCTTTCTTCCTTGACTTTCTCCTTCATTACTTCGCATAAAATATTCAAGACTTAATTGGCGGAGCAATAACAGACCGCCACGGTTCATATGATGCAGGCGAGAATATTTTACGTGAAAAAGGCTCCGTTGACGGCAGGATACATCGATTCTGCTTTGCTGCCGTGAAACCGTAATATTTTGACATGATATAAAAAACAGAGAGAAGTACCGCAATTACTTCTCTCTGTTTTTAAGGCAGTTTACGGTAAAGGGTAAACCACATTGTCAGAAAACAAGCTGCACCGCCGAAAAGATTTGATACAGGTTCAGCAAGAAAAACGCCATTCACGCCAAAACCGATACGTGGCAGAATAATTGTAAGAGGAACAACTATTATCGCCTTTCGCAGCAGTGAAAAGAAAATAGCACGTTTCGTACAACTGAGCGAAACAAAAGTTGACTGTCCCGCAAACTGCATGGACATAAAACAAAAACCAAAAAAATAAATTTTGAGTGAACTTACACCCATTTCTATCATCCGGCTGTCTGAGGTGAAAACCGACATCAGAAAATGCGGAATCAGCAGAACTGCCGCCCATGCGATAACAGTATAGACAAAGCCTGTGGCTGCGGTGAATTTTATACCCTCACGGACACGGCTGTATTTTTTTGCACCGTAATTATAGCTGATAACAGGCTGTGCGCCGTTCGTCAGGCTGTTGATCGGCAGCATGAAAATGTCACGTATCGAATTGAGTACGGTCATTATACCGACATAAATATCACCGCCGAAATCCCTGAGCGTGAGGTTGCTGACGATCTGTACGAGACAGCTTGTAGCCTGCATGATAAAACCTGCAAGACCTACGGCGATTATCCGTGAAATAAGGACAGGATCGGGAATGATCTTATCCTTACTGACACGATATATATTCTTTTTCCCAAAAATAAAAAGCATTACCCACACAGCGGATACTGCCTGACTTATCACTGTTGCTATGGCTGCCCCTTCAATTCCCATATCAAAGGCAAAAATAAAAAGCGGATCAAGAACGAGATTGAGAGCCGCACCTATAAATATTGTAAGCATTCCTGTTTTCGGAAAGCCCTGAGCATTTATGAAGCCATTTAGTCCTGTCGAGATCATAGAGAACGTTGTGCCGAAAAGATATATTTTCAGGTATCTGTCAGCATATCCGAAGGATTCATCACTTGCACCGAATGCATAAAGAACAGGCTTCCGGAAAGCAAAGCAGACAGCAAACAGAATGAATGAACTTGCGGTCAGAAGCATCAGGCATTGTGACAGTATCTTTTCGGCTTTTTTGTGTTCCCCTGCACCTCTGGCTATTGAGAAAAGCGGAGTGCCGCCCATTCCGAAAAGATTTGTGAATGCAGCTATCAGCGTGGTAAGCGGAAAAGCAAGACCTATGCCTGTAAGAGCTATGCTGCCGATGTCATGAAGATGACCTATGTATATGCGGTCAACTACATTATACAGTAACTGGACAAGCTGGGCAAACAAAAGCGGAACAGATTGTGAAACAATGTTCCGCCATGTCCTGCCTTCGGAAAAATTTCCTGTCATTCTTCATTAACTCCGTCAGGATTGAGGAGTGTACGCTGAACGTGTGTCTCAATATCAGCAAGCCTTGTCGGGAGAGGGATATGGCTCTCATCCGTTACAAGTCCCATAGTGATATCTGTAGCTGTTTCAAGGGAAATATTATTGCCTATCGAAACAAATACAGGCTTTACGTTTGAATGTGTCCTTAACGCTCTGCCGTATACTTCGCCGTCTATCACGATATCAGTATAGCTTCCTGCCTCGGCATCAGGCTCGGTGTAATCAGTCTTCTTGTCAATGCGGTAATAAGTCTTGGCAACTCCGATAGTCGGCTTTCCAAGGAAAAATGATGCGTGTGTCGCAAGTCCCATATGACGGGGATGAAGATATCCGTTGCCGTCAAAAATATAAAGATCAGGTGAATTTGTAAGCAGAGCCGCTGTTTTTTCCACAAGCGGAAGTTCACGAAAAGCGAGAAATCCCGGTAAATACGGAACAGTGATTCTGCCGCTGCTGTGCTGTGTTTCGATCACTTCATGAGTGTTCATGTCGAGAACAACGATACAGCATACTGCATATTCTTCTTCATTGTCCTGCCAGTAAGCAAGATCAACGCCGGCAACAGTTTTTATATCGCTTATTTTAAAATTGTCAGTACATTTTATTTTGTCTTTGAGTGAGTTTTGTCTTTCAAGCAGATCAGATTGTTTATCGTCAAAAAATTCCATACCATTTCCTCCTTTGTGGATCGTGACAGCACCGAAAATTCATTTATGATGTTGTCTTGAATTTTATATATGCCATTATATCACAAGTAAAAAGCAAAGTCAAATCAATAATTAAAACAATCAACTTCAATCTGGAGTTTTATATAAAAATATGCCCAATATTTAATACATATAGTATATAATTAAGCGTTTTCGCAACAGGTAACGCAAATATTTGTTAAATATGCACTAACGGTACTGCTTTTTTATATTAAAATATTAGAATGTAGGGAAATAAACTTGACACGTCTATTATAATTTAGTATAATATACATATAAAGCGATATATATTTGACTGCTATATGAAAAATAAGACGTTTTTTAAGACATTTTTCAGAATAATAGTCAAACATATTAATTTTAAGAGGTGAACTGCCATGGGTAAAAAAAGCAACGTCATTACAAATATTGTTATCATTCTGTTCATTATCATCGGTTTTGCAGGAATGGCGCTGACTATTTCACAATATTCAAGCATTATCGATAAAGATACTGCTGCAAAACAATATCTTCAGGAGGATTCAATTTATAAACACTCGCTCGAAACCGACCTGTGTATCGCTATTAATCTTGGAAGAAACTCCAAGAATACCGAGGATACATCACAAATTGACGAATATCTCAAAAAAGTAGATTCATATCTCGAACAGAGCAAAAATGTAATGGCAGAATATGAAAAAATCGAAAAAACAAAAGAAGAAGAAAATGTATTCAGTAATGTTAAAACTGCAATGGGACAGTATACTTCAACTATTCAGAACGAAATACTCCCACAGATCGAAGCAAAGCACTATGAAAGCGCAAATTCGCTATACTTTGACAAGTTTGTTGTTTCAAGGAACAAGCTTGATGACTATGTTTCAGAACTTCTTGCACTCACTCAGTCTTCCATCGATAAAAATTACAAATCAGTCGTTACAAAGACCCGTCTTCTTCAGGTATTCTTTACACTGTTCGGCGTTATTCTTCTCGTTATCGTAAACCTTATCGAAAAAGGCAGAGAAAAAATGGCAAAAAATCTCGCAGAAGAAACCGCCAAAACTCAGGATGCACTTTCATCACTCAATACCGCAGTTTTCAACGATACGCTTACGAATACGAATAACCGTTTCTCGTTTATGGTCGATTACGGCAGCGGAAAGACCTCGATAGAAAAAGACGAGATATATTACTTCATGATGCTTGATATCAAGAATTTCAGCGATATCAACATCTCAAACGGCAATGATACAGGCGACCAGGTACTGAAACAGACCGTTTCAAGAATAAAGGCTGCTTCACCTGATATCCCGCTTTTCAGAACAGGTTCCGATGAATTTGTTCTCGTTATCAAAGAAAAAAGCGAAAGCGGCAGCTTTGAACGTGCAAAAGTCATTGCTGACAAAATATATGATTCGCTTACAAAGCCATACAATATAAACAATATTTCATTACAGGTAAAATATTCAGCCGCCATGGTCAAAAAGAACGGTCCTCTTGCTGTTGATTCGTCTGTTCTTGGCGAAATGAAACAGCTTATGCTTGAGGGCGAACGCAATCCTTCAGGTAAATGGAGCTACAGTTCTACATGATTCAGCTTAAAAGTGAACGAAAGGAATTAAGTTATGAGAGTAAAAAGATTTTTAGCATTTGCTTGTGCAGCAGCTTGTACATTATCGTTAGTTTCATGTTCCAATCCGTTAAAAAAGGAAGATATAAAGCTTACGGTATGGAATATGGAAGATCAGGATTTTCTCCAGAAAATGTGCAATGAATTTGCTGAAAAATATAAAAAGGATGCAAATATCGAGATCATTATCAACGACAAACCGGAAAGCTCAATGACCGAATATATCGCAGAGCATCCCGATGAAGCGCCTGATATTATTTATTTTGCAGATGACCAGTTTGAACAGTTTTCAAATGCTGACTATCTCGCTCCGATAATCAACAAGGATCAGATAGTTGATGACAACGGCGGAATGTCCACAGGTATAATGAAATGTGTCTATAAAGGCGGAAAATACTATGCTTATCCTCTTACTGCCGGAAACGGATATTTCCTTTACTACAACGCCGAGTACTATGAGGAAAAAGATGTAGAAAAGCTTGATGATATTCTCGATATTGCTGCTGAAAACGGCAAGTATTTCGCTATGGACTGGTCAAGCGGCTGGTATACATATTCGTTCTTCGGCGGTGCAGGTCTCACTGCCAAGTCAAATTCGCTTTGTACCTATAACGTATGTGACTGGAATTCAATGGACGGCAAATACAAGGGCGTTGATGTATGTGAGGCTATGCTCGATATCAGCAAGAGCAAAGGTTTCCGCAACTGTGTGAATGATGACTTTATCGCCGGTGCTAAGGACGGAAGCGTTATCGCTCTCGTAAGCGGTCAGTGGGATGCAGGAAATCTTTCTGAAGCATGGGGCGAAAATCTCCGTGCAGTTAAACTGCCTACATTCACTATCAACGGCAATCAGGAGCAAATGGCTGCATTTATCGGCTATAAGTATGCAGGCGTTTACTCAGGTTCAAAGAATACTGAATGGGCAGGCAAATTTGCAGCATATATCTCTGATTACGATCATCAGGTACAGAGATTTGGCATAACAGGTGAATGTCCTTCTAATACACAGGCTATGACGGCTGACGAAGTACAGCAGTCTCCTGCCGTTGTTGCTCTTGCACAACAGGCTCCGTATTCAGTTGAACAGCGTCTTGCTGATGCATACTGGACACCATCTTCAACTCTCGGTACAATTCTTGCTTCAGGTAACCCTGATAAGCTCAATCTTCAGGAGCTTCTTGATGAAACAGTTGAACAGATAACAGTAATGCCTGAGGAGTAATAGTCCATTTTTATAAAAAGAAAAAAGCAAATCTCATCTTTGTGTTTTTTATTGAGGGAAAGCCTTTTGAAAGCACTTTCCCTCAGATTCCTTTTTGATAAGCAGAGCACTTCCTCATAATTCAGCGTGAGGAAGTGCTTTTTCATTAGGGCACCTCTAAAAACCCCTTCTGAGAAAAAGCGGGTTTTTAGAGATGCCCATTATACAAAAGTGACATATTTGTAATGAAATAGTCACCCAAAAGTGATATTCAAATGTTACAATAATTACAGAGCACCTCTAAAAACCCCTTCTGAGAAAAAGCAGCTATGTACAGCATCTGCTGCGTCAAACCCTCTCGTAGTGCGAAAGCACGCCTTCAAGAGCTTTCCTTGCATCTACTGCACCTATCTGTTTTTTCTTACTCAAAACAGATTTTTAGGGCAACACCGCACAAAGATTGTGCGGCAGAAACGCAGTTAGATTTTTCGTCAGATTGTACAGAAATTTTGCAGGCATACTGTCGTATGGCAAAGAATTTCTGTGCAAGATGACGGAAAAGATACAAGTTTATGACGTACAAAGTCGTCAGACGTGCTTTGTGCGGTGTTGCCTTAGAAGTGCCCTACAGAAAATAACACAGGAGGTAATGTTATGGAACTTCTTAAAATAGAAAATCTCTGCAAAACATACGGCAAAGGTGAAAATGAAGTTAAAGCCATTGACAATATGTCATTCACTGTCCCGAAAGGTCAGATGCTCGCTATTATCGGTGCAAGCGGTTCGGGCAAATCCACTCTGCTCCACGTCCTCGGAGGCGTTGACCGTCCGACTTCAGGAAAGGTATATCTCGACGGTCAGGACGTTTACGCCCAGAACAACAAAAATCTCGCTATTTTCCGCCGCAGACAGGTAGGACTTATCTATCAGTTCTACAATCTCATTCCTGTGCTCACTGCTGAGGAAAATATCACTCTGCCGATGATAATGGACGGCAGAAAGCCTGACAAAAAACATCTTGATGATCTTCTTGAACTATTACAGCTAAAGGAACGCCGCAATCACCTTCCGTCACAGCTTTCGGGCGGTCAGCAGCAGCGTGTATCTATCGGACGTGCTCTTTATTCATCACCGCAGGTTATTCTCGCAGATGAGCCTACAGGCAACCTCGACAGCAAGAACAGCGTCGAAATAATTAATCTTCTGAGACAGTCAAACAAGGATTTCGGACAGACTATGCTCATAATAACACATGACGAAAATATCGCTCTCAAATGTGACCGCATTATTGCGATCTCAGACGGAAAAATAATAGATGACCGCCTCACAGGCATGAATTAAGGGGGAATTTTCATGCGCTTTGAATCACTTCTTACCATGCGGTATATAAAATCACAGAAGCGTCATTCTGCACTTACGATATGCAGTATCGCAATTGCCGTTGCACTTATGACGTTGATTTTCACAGCCTATTCTACCTATGAAGGAATAAACCGTGACCGACTTATTCTTAATTCTCCGTTTCATATGGCTTTCTGTCATATCACAGAAGAACAAGCTGACGGGATACAGAATTTCAGCGGTATCAAAAGCTCAGATGTCATTGAAAATAGGGATGGTTCTTATACAGTAACTATAAATTTCAAAAAGAAAGGTATCGGGGATGAAAATGAGTTTGAACAGTGGCTTGCCGGAACGTTGGGGATTACAGAGGAAAATCTGAGCAAATCTACAACATTCATATATGATGATAATACCTATGAACTTGAAGAAATCAGCCACTTTATTATCCTTGAAAATTACGAACTGATGGAAGCTGACCTTGTATCAGATAGTGCAATGTTCACTAAACTGTCAATAATGTGCATTCTGTTCATTGGTGCGGTCTTATTTGCGCTTATGCTCCGCTTCGTTATCGACACCGCCTTCGAGATATCCTCAAAGGAACGTGAAAAGCAGTTTGGCATTCTCCAGTCCATAGGCGCAGAGCCTAAGCAAATAGTCCGTATTATCACATTTGAAGGCCTTTTTCTCTCTGTCATCGGCGTACCGGTTGGAATCCTTATCGGCACCGGCATAACATTTTCTGCTTTCTGCTATATTGTCGGAAGCGGAAAAATGGATATTTTCTTCACACAGGAAGTTGCAGATAAGATACTGCATTTCCATGCTGATCCGCTTATGCTTCTTATAAGTGCACTGACAAGTCTTTGCTGGGTACTGCTTTCGGCTTACGGCACAGGTATGAGAATTATAAAAATGTCACCTGTTGAGGCAATTTCAGGACGTGCAAAAAAAGTTAAAAAAGTTCGCAGGCGCTCTGTCCTCGGACTTATTTTCGGCTTATCAGGTAAGCTTGCTTCACGAAATGCACGCCGTCAGAAAAAGCGCTTCATCATCACTATTCTATCGCTTACGCTTTCATTTGCTCTTTTTGCAGGCACGTCCTGTGTTTTGAACTGCTATTTAGAATTTACCAATATGATATATACATCGTTTGGCGGTGATTTTGATATTTTTCTTAATATTCCGAGAAACGAGCCGCTTGCATTCTGTGAGCCGCTGAACCGTATTCAGGAAAGCGGCTTTTTCAAGAATTTCGATCTGGGATTCTCAAAAACATTAATAGATACTGATCTGAATAACGAAAAGAATATTATTATACATTATGAAAATGAATATTCATATAATCAGAGTTTTTTCGGCGAACCGCCGATATCCTATGATGAACTTCTTGCTTCAGGCAAATATCTGCTTGTAGTTTCAGGCGATCTGCCAATGACTGATGCAGGCAAGATAAGCGGAAAGATCACAAAATCTTATTATTCCGAAAAAAACGGAAAACTTTCCGAAGACAAAAGCAAAAGAACATTTATCGATCATACTTTTAATATAATTGATTGTGTGAAAGAGCCGTCTCCGCCTGAAACTAATACTTTGTACAGCATATTGGATTCATCATATATTATGGAATCACACTATATTCTGCTTGCACCTATTGAATGCTTTACAGCAAGAGATCATAAACTTTACGGCAATTCTCCATCATTAGGCTATCTGAATTGCAGTCTTGCAGACGGTGCATCGCATGAAGAAGCGGTTGAATATATCAAAAGAAATGAAGATATATCTGATTTTAGTGATTTCTATGCAGAAGCTGAAAAAAACCGTTCTATATATGCGATCACCCAAATATGCGCTGAAATAGTCATTGTTCTGCTTGCAATTGTTGCCGCTGTGAATATGATAAACATCATCTCGACCGGCATACTCAACCGCAAAAGCGAAATTTCAGCAATGCAGTGTGTAGGTATGACGGAAGGACAGCTATACAAAATGATAATTGTCGAAAGCATACAGTATACACTGTTTGCCGCAATAGCTGCATCTATACTTTGTATACTTGCAATACGGGGTACGGAACAGTTCCTTATCAGTACTCAGCTCTTGTCTCCTGAATTTATCGGAACACTTATTGACTATAAAGAGCCTGTCATAAAAATCTTATTTGCTTCAGCAATTGCACTTGTTATTGCAATTCTTTCAGGTATTATCCCGCTCCGCAATATGCAGAAGGATTCACTTGTTGAAAGAATACGCAGTGTTGAATAAAAGTCTCACACACAAATAAAACAGCACATCAAAACCATGCATTACCGCAGTTTTTGATGTGCTGTTTTTTAGACCCTTATATCAGTATTCCCGAAAAGTGGTCTATTTCGTGCTGAATTATTTCGGCTTCAAAGTCACGGAAAATCTGCTTTCTGCGCTTGAATTTCTTATCGCAGTATTCAACTGTGATGACCTGATAACGCTTCACGCTTCTTGTGCCGCTGAGTGAAAGACAAGCTTCTTCTGTCTCATACGGCTCTTTTGAATGGTCAACAATTTTCGGATTTATCATCACGATATTCTTATCACCGATAGTCGCTGCAAGTATAGTTTTGCTCACGCCTATCATATTTGCTGCAAGTCCCACGCATCTCTCTGAATTTGCTTCAAGAGTATCAAGAAGATCACGCACTACCTGCATATCGTCCTTAGTTGCCGGCACGGAACTCTGACTGAGAAATTCCGTGTCCTTTATTATTTCCTTTACCATTTTCTTAACCGCCTTATGCCTGATCAACTACCATTGATGCATCGGAAAGCTCAACATAGGTCAGACCGTCTTCCTTATATGAGCTGAAAACCCCGGTAACTGTGATATACTGTCCCTCATCCGGGTAGTCATCAGGAAATTTGTGCTCACCTGCAAGCGAAAACTCCATTCCCTGTTCACAGCAAGCCGTTGCATCCGGAATTATCAGAATATTATAGTCCTTTCCCGTTGTTTCGTCATGAAACGGACGGTATGTACCTCTTATCTTTATCTTCTGCCGGTCATAAACATTGGGATTCAGCATCATATTTGAAACTGTGCTGTATATCATTGTACTGCTCATCTGCGTAAGGTCAACATCAATATTTGTATTGTCCAAAACCTGCGCCGCAGTTGTCTCCTGAACCGACTGAATATCATTTACAGTATTTTTGCCGCATGAACAGTTCATTCCGAGGCACAGCGCCGCAGCGACAAAAAGTAAGCATTTCTTCATTTTTTCAGTCCCTCCTCAGACAAAACGAAAGCAGTGAGAATATCAGGAACACACCGATATCAGCAGCAACAATAGTTGAACCGACAGGAGTTCCTGCGAGTATTGACAGGATTATTCCGAATGCCGCACAGAATAAAGAAATAATGACCGAACATATTATTACGCTGCGGAAACTTTTGAATATACGCATAGCCGAAAGCGCAGGGAAAATGATCAGTGCGGAAATAAGCAGTGAACCTACAAAATTCATTGCAAATACGATAATAACAGCAATGATCACTGCTATCAGGAGATTATAGAGATCAGAGTGAAGTCCCGTAGCCTTGGCAAAGCTTTCATCAAATGTAACGGCGAATATCTTGTTGTAGAAAACAAAGAATACCGAAATTACTACAACAGCCATGATTATGCAGGCGATAACATCTTTCAGCGAAAGTGTCAGGATAGACGTTGAGCCGAAAAGCGTACTGCACACATCTGCTGAAAGATTTGCAGAGGCTCTGCCGCCTTTTTTGGGAGCGAGATTCATCAGCAGATAGCCCAGTGCAAGAGCGCCGACTGATATCATCGCAACCGCCGCATCGCCCTTTATTCGTGTATTCTGTCCGGTTCTCAGCAGAAGAACCGCCGAAATCACGGTGACAGGCATTATTATCAGCATATTGTCCGTAACGCCGAGTACTGTGGCAACTGCCATTGCACCGAATGCAACGTGTGAAAGTCCGTCGCCAATGAACGAAAAGCGCTTCATAACAAGCGTAACACCGAGGAGTGACGAACACAGTGCGATAAGCAGTCCGACTATCATAGCATAACGCACGGCAGGAAATTCAAAATACATTTTCAGAGTGTCAAGAATCTCACTCATCGTCATCACCTCCCATAACAGACAGAAAAGCCTGACCTATCTTGCTGGTCATATACTCGTCCTTTGTACCGAAAAACATCTGTTTACCGCCGATATGCAGTATATGTGACGCATATTTCACAGCGGCATTCATATCGTGGGAGACCATGATAACAGTAATGCCGTCCTTTTTATTGAGACCGCTTATAAGCTCGTACATTTCATTTGCAGCCTTCGGATCGAGTCCTGTTACAGGCTCGTCAAGGAGTATCATCTTTCTTGCGGCACACAGCGCACGGGCAAGGAGCACTCTCTGCTGCTGACCGCCTGAAAGCTCACGGTAGCAGCGCTTTGCAAGGTCGGTAATTTCAAGCCGCTTCATCATATCCGACGCAAGCTTTTTTTCTTCTTTATTATAAAACGGACGTATTCCGCAGCGATTCACACAGCCTGACTGGACAATTTCCCTGACAGATGCAGGAAAATCTCTCTGAACCATAGTCTGCTGAGGAAGATAGCCTATCTCGCTCTTTTTTACTTCGCCGCAAAATGAAATTTCGCCGCTCAGAGGTGATTTTAGACCGAGAAGTGCCTTTATCAGCGTACTTTTTCCCGAACCGTTTTCGCCGAGGATACAAAGATAATCACCGCTTCCGACGGTAAAATTGAGATTTTTTGTTACAACGCTTCCCTCATATCCGAGAGAGACGTTTTCGCATTTCAGCAGTTCACTCATATCAGTCAAGCACCCTCCTGAGTGTTTCAAGATTTTCTCTCATAATTGAAATATATGAAACGCCGCTGTTGACCATTTCATCTGATACTGACTGAATTGAATTGAGTGTTTCAATGCTGCGGCTTTTATCCGAGGAGTTTTCGATTATAGCCTTTGCAAGCGAATCGTCCGAATTTTCGATGGTAAAAACGGTATCAAGTTCAAGCTCGTCCAGCTTTTTTGCAAGTCCGACGATAGTCTCAAAGCTTGCTTCCGTTTCAGCCGAACAGCCGACAAATGCTGCATAGTAGTCGATTCCGTAGTCATCCACAAGATAGCGGAACGGGAAACGGTCGCCGAAAAGAATCGTTTTCACCTTAGCCTCGTCAGCCATTTCCGTAAAGTCACTGTCAAGGCTGTCAAGCTGTGCTGTATAGTTTGAAAGGGCATTCCTGTAGCTATCAGCAGCAGACGGGTCAAGCTCACATACGGCTTCGCATATCGCATCACAGCATATTTCCGCATTCTTCACGGACAGCCATACGTGCTCGTCATATTCAACGCCGTCGTCATCATCAGCTTCTTCCTCTTTCTCAGCCTCCATGCCCTCCTTGATCTCCTCCTCCTTGGCGAAATCTCCGAGAACATCAAGCAGTCTTATCACCTTCATGTCCTTGTTCATAGCCTCATCAAGCGCATCATTCACCCATTTGTCCGACTCGCCGCCGACATATACGAACATATCACATGAAGAAATTTTCATTACATCTTCGGCACTTGGCTGATAATTATGGAGGTCTGTGCCGCTGCCGAGAAGATATGTGACCTCAGCATCGCTGCTGTTTCCGATTATTGTTCTTGTCCAGTCATATTCCGCAAAAGTCGTGCAGATAATATTTATCTTATCGGATTTTTTTTCTGTTCCGCTGCCTGAACAGCCAGTCACTGAAAAAGCTGTGACAGCCGAAACTGCCGCAGCGGTTATTTTTCCGGATAATTTCATTCTGTTTCTCCTCTTTTGAATTTGATAATCATTTTCAAATCATATTATACACGATTTGCATCATTTTGTCAATAGCAATATTCCACCGCAAAAAAACGGAGAGAATTTTTGCGTTTGGTACTCATATAGAAGTTTTGCTATTTATCGTGACAACCCTTTTTCAAAAGGGTTTCCCATAAGTATATACCTCTACATAAGTATCAACGTTATAATTCTCTCCGTTTATTTTATGGCATAGTTCGCCTCTATAGGAATAAGTTTTCCCGTGAAAAACGTCCTTGCACCGTCCTGAAATGACGAACAGGTTGACAGCGCAATATACCTGTCACTGTCTGAGATGTCCGTATCCCTGTACTGCACGGCATTTTCCGCAACACGGCTTATCCACGCCTGAGACTCACACGGAACATCAAACAGCTCGTCATATGCGCTCACCTCGGCAATTGCAAAGAAATCTATGCAAAAAAGCTGATCTGGTGTCATAAGCCAGCCATAGCGGTGACTTTCAAAGCTGTCAGCATCTTCAAAATAGCTGAGATCTCCGAACATTCCCGACTGCATATTATGCCCGTAAAGTATATTTGCAGCATCTGAAAAATGCCTGTCACAGCGGCAGTCAAGGAAAATAGTACCTATTTCAAGTTCTCTGCCGTCAGGAGCGTGTGTCAGATAGTACTGATTGTCAGTCCCCTGCACTACTGCATTGTCAATGGATGTATCAGCCATGAAAAGCCAGCCTATAAAATCAGGACACGTTCCGGCAAGGAGATTAACACGCTCTTTCAGCCATTCCGCTTTCTGTTCCGACAAATACGGTTCAGCCGCCGTCATCGCATACTCAGGCTCAGTCGGTGCGGCTGTGACGGCAGTCTGCGTTGTTTCAACGGCTGATACGGACGTGACAGTAACTGTTTTGGCGGCTGTTGTCAACGTAACTATTTCATGATGCACAGCCGCCTCATTCAGTTCACGCACAGCGTCCTTATCCCCTGCCGCCCTGCAAATAAGACAGAATATCAGCAGCGCCGTCAGTACTGCCAACGTCCATGCTCTCCATGACCTCAGCATATCTGCCTCCGTTTCACAAAAGCTTGGCATTTCCCTGTGCGAAAAAGTTCAGACTATCAGATGATCTCATTTGAATCGTCACGTTTCCTGTTCTTGATGAATAAACCTGCGAATAATGTACCAACGCCTGCGAGTGCTGCAAATGGTGCAACTGTGAAAAGAACGCCTGTTACAGAAATTTCCTTGACTGTGTTAGTGAACACAGTTTCATTAAGATGCTTTGTCAGTTTATCGCCGCTTATCGTTGCAAAAGCGGTTGCTTCAAATCCCTGCGTGCCTGTATCGCCGGCTTCCATGAGATCATTGTCGATAAGAACGTTTTCGCCGTCCTCTGCTGTAACCATGTATGCTGAGTTGTTGGCAGCCTTATTGGTTTCTGAAACTGCGATAGATGCTGTTGCAGGAAGGTCTTTGAGAACTATTGTACCACCGTTTCCGAGATTCTTTGTTATATCAGCACTTCCCTTGGAAACAGTTTTTGATTTGCCGTCTCCATCAAATGTGAAAACATTATTTGCATCTGATACAGTTACCTTAAAATCAAATGTGCCTGTATTTCCATCAACTACTTTCTTAACAGTATAATTCATAAGCGGATATGTGTCTGCAAGACCGTTTTTTACTGCTGTTTCGCCTTCATACGGATCACAGTCATCACCTTTTTCATCCTTTGGATCGGTAACATCGGATTCATCAGTAAAGCCCTCAGTCTTCTGTGTAGTTTCAGCTTTTACATCGCCATCTTCCGCAAAGACTACTGTTCCGTAAATCTCTGCTTTACCTTCCTCATTCAATCTTACATATACATCAACATATCTTACAGCAGTATAATCCTTCGGACGAACGATACCTGCGCTTGCAACATCTGTCGGATCAGCTGTTTCTGTTATCTTGTAGCGGTATATGCCCGCTGTGTTGAATTTTTCGGAATCAAGCGTAATTTCAAATGTATCAGTTACTATTCCTCTGTCACCTGTGATCTTTATTGTTTTTTTGTCTGTTGTGCTGTTGCCGAATGCTGCCGTAGTATCGTCGCCAATTTTAAGACCGTCTTTGACACCGCTTGATACATTTACTTTATAGCCGTCTCTGTCAGTTACGGATACTGTATCTTTTTCTAATTCTACAGGATCAACTGTGTATGTATAAATGATATCAGGAACGTCAACAGCAGTTTCAGATGTATGATCTTCTTCTGTTGTGATAACAATATCCTTTTTAAGCGTTAATGTAGTTGAATTTTTATCATAAAGGCTTGGCCATGTATCATTCTCATCTGCAAAAGCAGTTAAAGACGGAACTGCAAGTACTGAAGCGATAAGAGCTGATGATAAAATAGCTGTAGATTTTCTTAACATTTTTTTCATAATTACTTTCCTTTCATAATTCGCATTTTTTGTTTGTACGTATAAGTATGTCTGGTGTTTCATTTATGGAGGCTTATCCCTCCTGTCAGAATTTTGCTGTGAGGTGAAATCAAATCTGAAGCTCATCAACATTTTTCACCTCCCTGCATTTTCTGCGAATAATTATCATTATACCTGCGGCAAGCATAAACAATGCAGTCATTATCATGTACGGCAATGACTTGTCACTATAGCCTGTTGCAGCGATGATCGGTATTTTGTTTTCTATTTCAGCAGTTGAATCCTCCGTAAGAGAAACGCTGAAAGAATTATTTTCCACTTCAGCAATATACCCATTTACCACAGCAGACATTATACAGCCTGTCGGCGTATCGGATTCAGTCACGGTATAGCCGCCTTTCGGAAGTCCGAAAATGGTAATTGTATCTTCGTGTGAAATAGTAAACGAAATTGAATTGTTTTCAGCCGTGAAAGTTCTGCCGTCACTTGCGGTATATTTCACTCCGTCTGACAACTTGTCAGATGTCAGGGTAAGCGTGAAAGCATTGTCTGTGACATCTCCCACAACTGTTTTGGTGAACGTCAGGTCAAAGAAGTTGTATTGCTTATAGATGATATCCACTTCTATGCTGCGTGAAAGCGGCTCCCATGTTTTTCCGTCAAGGCTGTATGAGATCAGACCATCAACTGTCTTCAGCTTTATTTCAGAAGTCGGTGACATTACCATTACGCCGTTTTCATCTTTAATGCCGACCTTAGGCAATACGAGTGACAAAGCCTCACACGTACCATCTGCCTGATAAAAGTCAAGGTTAGGCGGATAGGTATAGCTGCTTCCGACATTTCCCGAAATATTGAATTCGCCGTTTGGAAGGCTTAATTTCTGATCGGTTGCAAGAGCTGTCCCGTTCAGAACGACCTCTTTTCCGTTTCTTGTAACAGTTTCTATTTTCTCGGTAGTATTGTCGTTTTTCTGATAATAATAGTGTACATTTACAGCCGGATAGTAAACATAATAAAGCTTGTGTTCATCATCAATAACAAGCGACTCATTTCCGTTTATATAGTATTCATAAACATTGCCGTTTAATCTGTAATTTACGCTGTCAACGCTTATCATATTTTTGAGACTGATCTGTTGATTATCCGATTCACCTCTTATTTCTTCTGCATAGAAAATACCTAAATAGTCGTAAGTGTCGGATTTTGTATTGATACTGCCGCTTTTATCATTAAGAGTTTCTAAATCAACGGCTGTTCCGTCAGGCAAAGACAGCATATAGATCTTTTCATTCGGCGAACGGAACTCATCTTTTAATTCGATGAACTCACCGTTTGAAACAGCAACATGAAGCTCAACAGGTTCGGGTTTACGCTGGTTGACAAAAAGTACATTCTGTTCGCTCTGACTTGTATCGCTTGAAAATGTATATATCAGCTTTTCTTTTCCTGTCACGCCGTTTTCAGTATGATAAGTTGAATACCCTTTTTCTTTGTACTGACCTTCGTTCTGAACTATGGTTATTACCTGATAATTAACCGTTACAGTTGCTTCCTTGTAGTAGTAATCAGTGTTTTTATATTTTACTGTTGAACTGGACATTTTTCCAAAAGTACCTGTTTGTGAAGAATAAGTCAAAGTATATAAATCAGACATATCGTTTGAAAGATATACTGTAGTAGTTTCAGGTGCTCCATTGTTCTTAGGAACTCCGGGTTTGGTTTCTGAAGCTGATGCTGTACTTGAACTTTTTTTCTTATAATAGTATACCAAAGTATCTTCTCTTGTAACATTTTGAATAGAGATAGTATACTCAAACTTATCTTTCAGATCATTCTCATTTCCAATTGTTTTCTCCCTTAGATTTATGATACAAGGCTTTGTAGGATAATACAGAACATAAAGCTGAACATCGTCACCGGAACTGTACCATGTCTGACCGTTATCTACTGAATATTCAATGCCTTTCCATGAGTCTTTCACCTGAATGTCATTGGCTATATCAGTAACGAATAACATATCCGAAATATTAGTTGCCCCTGTTTTGCCTATTGCGTATGAAGCATAGCTGTAATCGGTCAGATAAGTCAGAGGAGTTGATACTGTCTTCTTCATCTCGTAAACACTGTCGCCAATAGAAGCTATTTTTGGCGCTGATGTTTTTGTTTTTGATGTCTTGTCAGTAAGAGCGCCGTTTGCTGATGCCTCCTCATAATTTATCGGCAGATTTTTCGGATGCTGATAATAAACAAGGAAAACAGACTTTTTGTCGGGAAGTACCTTTTCTTCCGTATCTTCTCCGTATTTAACGACTATCTTGCCCAGTTCAGGAGAATATCTCAGACTTGTTATCTTGTTCTTTTCCGAGATCTCAGGGTCAGATTCTTTGTCATAGTCTCCTATATACGCAAAAGCATAAACATAGCCATTCTGCGGATTTATCATGCTATCCGGGTCGGTTCTGGTATTCATGTCAAAAGCATCTGCGCCCTTGAAAATGATATGCTTTCCGTTTTCGCCGTACCATTCATCCCCTGCATATTTCGGATTGACCAAGCTTGCATCTACAACATAGAGATCAGCAAATACTTCCGAATAGTAAGCATAGAGCCATGTGTCCTGCTTTATCTGATTGCTGAAATCAAACGGTTCAGGGCCTTCAACATCATTTGGTTCCTCTGTCCAGTAGCGGAACAGCAGCTTATCATTGTCCTTGATATACGGAGCATCACTTGGTTTCTGCAAAACAGAATTATAGAATACTGTCTTGTGCTGAACACCATTCTGAAGGTCATAGCCTTCTTCCGTCCACTTTTCAGGATCAGACCATTCTGCACTTGTACGCTTTTTGTCAAAGTATACATTCAGCTTCCATTCCGCATAGAGAGTGCATGGGTCTTCCTTATCAACAATGCCGAGAGTTCCGGGTTCGTAATGTGTTCCCGTACCGTCAGACTTTGTATTCCAGCCGCCGAAAACATATTCTGTTCCGTTCTCAACGAATGAAAGACCGCTTCCGTCGGCAAGTCTCATGTATGAGTTGTTCGGGATATTGCTTATTGTTCCCGTGTCTTTCTGATATGTAACATATGTCGGATCATCGCCGTCTGCATATAATTTGTTGTAATTCTGGTAGACTGTTCCGAGGTTTTTGCCCACAGCCATTGTACCGCCGTTTGCATCATATGTGAGCTTTGCAGTTCCTATCTCCTCATAAACCGCATCAAGGACGATATACTTCTTTTCCGTATCGCCTTCGATACGTACTTCTGCAAATTCTGACTGAAATTCAAAGCTCTGACCCGGATAATATAAAATGCCGCTCTTGTCGTTTCTGATCTTCCAGCCTACGAAATTCGGGCCGTCGATATCATTGATAGTACGTGTTACAATGACCTTTGCATGGTCGGCATAGTCTGCATTATCGAGCGTTTTGAATTGTTCAACGTTACTGTCGTTGATGTCGATATTTCCTTTGCCGGGGTCATATTCTATAAAATATGTTGCAAGTTCTTTCCAGTGAAGAACGAGGTGCGTATCATGAGTGATAGCCTGATTGAAGTTGTATATCGTTTCCTCACCCGTTTCGGGATCAACTTCATACCAGTCAGCAAATCTGTATGTGCCTAACTCCTCCTTATAGGTCTTTGATAAGTCGGTCGCATCGGTAATATCGTCCGTATAGTATGCCCTGCCGCCCTTCTGCGGGTCACTGCCGTCATATGGCTCTGTATGATAGAAATAAGAACCGTTATCTGCGGCAATATAGTCTCTGTGGACATAAGCCTCATCATATTTGTTTATTGATGTATCGCCGTAATTCACATAATATGTTGTCGGGAGATATTCCTTTGTGCCGTTGTTTTCAATTGAGAGTTCGCCGCCGTTCGGGTCAAATGTTACCTCATATGTTATAGGTTTCCAGCCTGCAAATAATGCAAGATTGTTTCCGGGCATTGTAAGCGAATCAATATCCGCCTCTTTGGTACAGGTCGGGTCAAGGAACCAGCCTGCAAATTCATATCCGGGCGGAGGTTCAGGAACTGCAATGTCATTTACGATTCCAGCAAGCGGTAATTCATACAGAAGTAATTTTGAACCTAAATCATCCTGATAGTCTTTAGTATAGAAATCAAGCGTATAGCTCTGTCTTTTATGATAAACATGGAGCGGATTATTATAGTTATCTACAAGTTCACCAACAGATACATCAGTTTTAATATTTGTATTTGAAAATTTAGGGTGAGTATATCCATAATATAAAAATTCAGGAGCAAATTTATCTGTTATTGTCAATCTGTTTACAGAATTTGGTGTTACGATAGTATATTTCGGGTCATTTTCTGAATAGCTGCCGTCAAGAAGCTGAAGATGATGAATAACTTGTTTTTCTACGGATGCATACTTTATAAGATCAAGATTAAACTCCTTTGCTTCATTAACACCACTCAGCGAATTTTTAGCTATTGAACCAATTTCAGTTTTTTTAGCATCCTGAACAGTCAGCGGAGTAAATCCATTCAGATAAGTGATTGGAGAGAATTCTGATGTTTGATACTTATAAATTTCATCTGTCAGCCATGAGTATCCATACATTCCAAAAGACTGTCCGTAAAGACCGGTTATCTTGTAAATAGTTTTATTATTCTTAATCCATTGATAAGTTACCTCTGCTCTGTCATAATACACATTCAGAACAGTTGAACCGTCACCTGCAACAGTTTTTGCATTGTCACAGCCTCCGTAATAAAATCCCAGAAAATCAGGATTTGTATAACTTGCTTTTCCTTTATATTCCGCATATTTCTTGTAAGTATTGGCAACAGAAACGCTTGAGCCTGTTTTTGAATTTATCTTATAGCTTGCTTCATAGTCGTATGTCTTTTCGGTCGCATCATATCTGTCATTTCTGCTCTGTTTCCAGATAACAACAGTATATGTCGTATCAGAAGGAGTCCACTGTGCATAATAGTGTACATCACTGTCGATAGTCATGCCGCCGCTTTGTTTCACTTTTCCGCTTGCATCTGTTATTTGTGTTCCGCCTGTTTCGGCAGTATACCAACCTTTGAACGCATAGCCTGTTTTTGTCGGAACGGTAAGCTGTGTTATTTTATCATGTGGGAAATAATAGACAGGCGAAAGGAAATTGCCGCCGCAGGTGTCGAAAGTTACCCAGTGAATCTCCGAGAAAACAGGATAAAGATCAACGTTTTCCGATATCGTGTAATCATATGTCGATATCAGAACTGCCTCGTTTCCATTTTCGTCAACTTTATGGCCGGGCTTTTTTACGGCGGTTGTTGACCAGCCGACAAATATCTTCTGAGTTGATTTATCACCTTCCTCAGTATCAAGGGAACTATCGTATGATACCGAAATATCGCCGACGGGAATTGTCGTTTTGCCGTCAGCAAGCTCACCACGCCTTGTTGATACAACAGGCCATGAGCCTTTGGTCGGATCGTATTGTTCATGGAAGATGATATATGCACAGTATGAATACACAGCAACAAGCTTCTTGACAGCGCAGGTGTCAAAATTCTGAGCCTGCGAGAAGTCAAAAGCTGTGGCTGATGAAGGATATATTCCGTCGTTGCTCTCAAACCAGCCTATAAATGTCTGACCTTGTGTCTCTGCACTTACATCGTTTGCAGGGAGCTGCGGAACAGTAAGTTTTTCACCGCTCTTGATAGTCTGAACGCTGCTCAGCGTACCCGAATCGAGCGTGAACTCATACGGATTGCCTTCACGGTAAAATTCATAGGTTCTGAGCGGGATATCGTTTTCGTTTTCGATCTGATAAACCGAAAAGCCCGAAGCCTCAAAGCTTATTGTATCGCCGTTTATGATAAAATCGGTGATTTCTTCACGGCTGCCGTCATCGAGAATATGCCAGAGACGGAGAGTATAGTCAGCCTCCACGACCGCACCTATAAGGATATTCTTTATGCCGACTGTGATAGGTTCGTCCTTTTCAGGCTGAAATTCTTTGCCGTTGCGTGTTATGGTGATATCATATGAACATACTGATGAACTGTCCGTATTCTTGATTGGCAGAACGGAAACTTCTGCACCTACAGGCATTTTTCCGTTAAGTGCAACCGACTCCGTACCGTCAGAACTTTCAAAAGCTTCAATCTGCTGATATTCAAGTCTGCTTTCAAGATAACCATTTATTGTTGCAGCCATTGCCTCAACAGGACTGCATGAAAAAATGACCATAAGAGAAATTATTAAAGCAAAACATCTGCGAATAATGTTGCATTTTTTGGAACGGATACTGTTCATATGATTCACCTCCTTATTATGTAGTCAATCTTTCACTTCGTTATCGGGACGAATTCCACGATATCTGAAACATATGAAGTCAGTAACCAGTGCTGATGCTGCCATGACTACCATGAGCCATGTCCATTCATCACTTAGTATGATCTGTTTGCTGATATTTTCTGTGAGTATAAAAACTATTGCGGAAGCTATTACTATCAGTGCTTCAAGCATGATTCCAAGGTGCATCTTTCTCACAAAGCCTCTGAGGTCGCTGCATATCTTCTTTAAATTTCCGTCACTGCTGTTCTGCTCTGACAACTCACGGTATTTTCTTTTGGAATAGCCTATCTGTCTGTATTTCCTTTTCAGCGAGAATACAGGTAAAAGAGTGAACAGAGTATACAGCACGCACACAAGATTGAGAAGTGCCCATTGCGAGCCGTATGACATTTCACCTATTGCAGCAGTAAGCTTTCTGATTACGGGTTCTTTCTCCTCCTCAATGGCATAGACCGGGATTTCAACGGTCTGTCCCGATTTTACCTTTTCAGCCGCCGCAAAGAGAACTATTCTTCCGTTTGTGGTAGCATCGGTACAGGTAGAGAATGCAAGGATCTTCGTGTCTGCTCCCGTTTCAGGAATATCAGTCAGATTGTTTGAATGTGAACTGATATACTCCTTCAGTTCGGGGTATTTTTTCTCTGAATCAGGTGAAATATTATAGATGGTTCCCTCATAGGAATTTGTCGAAACACAGGCGAAAACATCTATCAGGTATTCGCCGCTGTCCGTCTGGAGAACGCCTGATCTGTGTGAGTCGAAATAATCCTTGTCGAGAAATTTTGTTATGTCACCAAACATTGCGCCGTTTTCCATATGATGTCCGTATATCAGGCTGTACCAGTCTCCGAAATCGCCGTTGTTGTCGGCTGCAAGATATATAGAGCCTGAAAGGGCTGAATTTCCGTAAATATCTTTGTTCAGATATTCAAGGTCATTACTGCCCTGAACTATCGGGTAATTGATGTGTGTACCGAATATCTCGACCCAGCCTACAGTGTCCGGATTGATATATTTCAGTTGAGTAAAGCTTTCAGGTCTGCCGTCCTGTTCCTCCGATGTATTTACCGCAGGTCTGTATTTAAGCAGATCATGCGAGATGAATGCGCTGTTTTTAGCATAGAGGATATCGCAGAGAACGTATACTCCATAGCCGATAGCCAATGCCGAAAACAGAAGAATGCAAAGCATAAGCAGACGATTCGCCCAATCGGCGAGTTTATTGATAAATTTCAAAATGATCACCCCGCCGAAGTCAGATGCCTGTTCTTCTGATAACGGTAACAACTTTGCCGACAATTTCGTTGTCTTTTACTGTACCGTAGTATCGGCTGTCCTCGCCGCCGTTTCTTGAATCTGCAAGTATAAAATACTCGCCGCTTCCGATTTTGACCGGATATTCAACGAATCCCTCGTAGCGTGGGGTCTCGGAATAGATATTTGTCTCTATCATTGAACTGCCGTTGATGATGAGATGATTTTCATCGCTGATATCGACTTCATCACCGCTTACGGCAACAACACGTCCCACATATGTTATATTGTTCTTTTTTATCACAACAACGTCCTGAGCATGAAGCTCTTTTTCAAGCCGAAAGCTTAAAAGAAGGTCGTGATTTCTGATATTTGGTGACATATCGTCATTCGGAGCAACCGTGAAACTCAATACAAATCCGAAAAGCAGCCACAGTGAGATTATTACAATCAGTAGATTTAATAAAAAAACCTGAACATTATTCATCGGGGAATGTTTTTTATTTTTACTATTTACTGTATTATTGTCAGTATTTTTATCAACATTTTCCATATATTACAGTGGAAACTCCTTTTTATGGTTTAACCTTATATATAAATATGTTTATATTTTTTCTATATACTACATTATATCACTTCATTGTATTTAGTGTCAACTAACAGCATAATATTTTGTAAGTTTGCACAACAGCTTTAAAAATTCATATGCACATTTTACAAAATATTCAGGCGGTCAATCAGTAGATTTTGCCTGTATTTAGCCATATATCATTATTTCAGCATAATATTTATCAACACTTTGATTAATTAGTTAAAAGCATACATATGGTTAAATATTCTTTCACAATATTATACTTATTGTAATAGCAATACTATACACAACAATACGTATTCAAAGCACACATATATAAATTCAGCATATGCATATATAACCGCTTTGTAAGAGTTCAGATAAAGCGGCAAAATTGCTTTTTTCTTGCATATACTATCAAAATGTGTTATAATTAATATATTGCTCCACCAACTAAATCTTGAATTTTTCTGCTTGTCCTGAAGAAGAAATTCTGCGTCAGAAAACCTTGAAATACGTTAGTATTCCTGCGGCTTTCTTCCTTGACTTTCTCCTTCATTACTTCGCATAAAATATTCAAGACTTAATTGGCGGAGCAATAGTATGAAAAAATTTATTTTATTTGCAGCCTTTTGGCTGTCTGAAAAGTGTTATATACAGATGAATTATCATCGGGAGGTCAGATCTTGAACAATTCTGATTTACAGCTTTCGGCTGAAGAACTTGTAAACCGCTATTCTGCAATGATCTACAGGCTCGCTTATGCCCGTCTCGGCAGCAGTCACGACGCAGAGGATATCACACAGGAGGTACTGCTTAAATATATCCGTGCCAATAAAACCTATACGGACGAGGAACACCGCAAGGCGTGGCTTCTCAAAGTCACGATAAATGCCATCAAGTCATTTGCCACAAGCGCATACAACAGACATCGTGATGAGCTTGAAAAGGCTGACAATATTACATATGAAATGGACGAGCCGACAGGCATGACCGACGCTGTTGCAAAACTTCCCGAAAAATACAGAACGGTAATTCACCTTTTCTATTACGAGGAACTTTCTGTAAAGGAAATCGCCAAAATCACAGGCAATACAGAAGGAACCGTCAAATCCCAGCTTACACGGGGACGTGAAAAGCTGAGACAGATCATGGAGGAGGAACAATATGTCTGATGAATTAAAAGAAAAATATCAGAAGGATTTTTCCCGTGTCACCCCCTCACCTGAATTTCTCGGACGGCTTACCGCAGAGCTTGAAAAGGAACAGGCTTTGGCTAAGCGGAAAAAATTCTCAGCCGCAAAGCTGATACCTGCCGCTGCTGCACTGGTTCTCATTCTTGGCGCAGGCGGCACATACCTCAGTCTTTCGGGAGGCAAGCATTCTCCGCCGGACTCACCGGAGCTTTCCGATATCTCCGACATAAACCTTAATCAGTCAACCACCGGAGGTCTGAAACCTTTCAGCTATTCAGCCGATGCATCTGATTACGCCGATATGCTTTGCGGAAAAATCAATTCAGGTGAACTTGAATGCATCAAGATCAACAGCAGCAACAACTTCACATCTGTGCCCGATGCAGATCTGAAAGAGGCGGACAAAATAACAGAGCTTCTTTCCGCATCCGAACTTGCAGAAAGCTGTCCTGACGGTGAAAAAACTTACTATATGCTTGTTTTCAGCGACGGCAGTGTCGAAAAGCTTATAGTAACAGACGGAAAATTCATCGAAGTATCGGGAAAAAACATCTTTATTCAGAAAAAATGAAAAAATTTTCTGAAAAATTGCAGCCTTTTTGAAGGAAGCAGAGTGTTACTTATGAATGCGGCAGAAATACCGCAGACCTCACTTTCAAAACTGCAAAAAAATATTTGAAAATTTTGCAGCCTTTTGAAATGATGCAGAGTGTTACTTATGAAAGCGGCAAAAAATACCGCAGACCTCACTTTCAAAAATTGCAAAAAAATTTTTGAAAATTTTGCAGTCTTTTGAAATGATGCAGAGTGTTACTTACGAAAGCGGCAGAAATACCGCAGACACAATTGAAAAGGAGTTATTTATTATGAACAAATTAAAGAGATTTTCAGCACTGCTTTGTGCTTCACTGTTCTTTATGACAGGATGTTCCGGCAAAGAAAATTCCTCATCAGAGGAAACACCTGACAGAAGTATCCCGTCAGAAAGCAGCAAGGAAGAAACTACCGAAAAGCCCAGCGAAGCAAAAACTTATGGTGCAACTGTAAGCATTGAGGATATCAAGAAAAGCTATGGCGTAGACGACGAAAACACCATCATGCCGCTTTACAACGTGTCACAGACTGAGGAATTCACTTTCAACTTCAATTTCAGCTATCTCGATGCCAACGTTGATATGTTTGAATTCGTTACAGTCCACACTGATGCAGAATGTACCGACGAAAGCGCTATCTACTTCTATTCCGACATCGATTACGATGATGATTCTACTACTGTCGTTATCTCCCCTATGGAGCCTAAGCTCAAAACCGAAACACAGTCTCATGACTACGTTTACAAAGATATCTGCACATGGGGAAATGCTCCTATCTATTATCTTGCCATCCGCTATGATATGACAGCAACAGAACCTGTTCTTCTTGACGAACCTATCATTATCCCGTTCACCGTAACAAATAATGTTCAGGCTCCTAACGCTAAGGGCGTGGTTGATTCAGACGGCAGATTCAAGCTTGAATGGGATCCTGTTGAGGGTGCCGAAAAGTATATCGTCTACAAGCTTGTTGACAGCGAACTGAGAACCGGAAAGAATAATCATCCTATGAACGGCTCAAAGAGCGGTTATAAAGGTATGTCACTGCTCTATGATGACGAAACTACCGAATGTGAATTTGATAACTTCTCCGGCGAAGGTCACGGTCTTGTTCAGGTCGGAGATAGTATTTCCGGTCAGAACTACAACGTTTGCGGCGAATATTACGTAAGTGCAATCGTAAACGGCGTAGAAAGCGGTCTCAGCGCTGCAATTCCTACCGCAGACCTCATGCTTCCGTATCAGCCTGCAACAGAAGAAGGCGACAACCTTAACCGCAGCTTCATCAACAGCATTGATGAAATTCCTACTGAGATGGAAATACTCAACATCGATGGCACTGTAAGCAAGCACCCTATTATTTACACAGAAGGCGTAGACGAAATCACCGGTGACAGAATATTCAACTATAAAGTTGCCGGTACTGCACTCAAAGGTCACTTAAATATTGAAGATGACAGCATTGATATCTCTGATATTGATGTTGCTGACAGCAATTCAGGCAACGTTGCTCCTGAGGACGATGTTGACAGAATCCCTGATGTTGATGTTGAAACAATAATCCCTGTTGATGACAACGATACTCCTGATTCTGATGTACCTGACGAGCCTGATGAACCGGACGAGCCGGCAACAGAACCTCCTACAGAAGAAGCTACCGAAGCTCCGACTGAAGAAGTGACTGAAGCTCCGACTGAAAAAGCTACAGAAGCAGAGACAAAGACTGAGGAAACAACTGCCGCTGAAACACCTGAGGAAGTTACAACTACAGCAACAGTTTCCGAAGAAACAAAGCCTGCAAAGACTGATATACCTGATGAAAACAATGATCCTGAGCTTATCGAAAAGCAACAGGAAAACACAAAGGATCATATCTCTCACGGCAACTCAAAAACAGTTGAAAACGCTCCCGAAGGCGTATACATAAACGCTGAAAGCGCAGAAGAAGAATGGCTTGCTCTCAACCTCATTCAGGGCAATACAGAAATTTCCGTTGAGGCATTCCCGTCACTTCAGAATCCTTACTATCTCGTTGACGTGTTCAACAAGGTTTACAACCAGAACCCTTATATCCTCAGCATCACAAAGTATGGCTATGACTACAACACTATGACATTCTTTGTTGAGTATGTATACGATCAGGCTACTATTGCTGAAAAGCAGACTGCAATCGCAAACAAGGCTGATGAAGTAGTTAATTCCGTTATCACTGACGGTATGTCCGATTCAGATAAGGTTCTCGCAATTTATGACTACCTCGTACACAATTCAGTATATGACAATGAAGCTCTCGAAGCTGCTGAAACTACAAACTTCATCATGGACGGCGCAATGCTCAAATACGAGGACTCATTCAACGCAGTGGGTATTCTTGTAAACGGCAAGGGCGTATGTGCTTCATATGCATATTCGTTCAAGGTTCTCAGCGACCTCTGCGGACTCGATGCAGTATGCGTTACAGGCTATCTCGACGGCAATCTCCCACACGCATGGAACATGGTAAAGATCGACGGTCAGTGGTATGAGATCGACTGCACAAACAACGAAGTAAACAGCGGTATTCCATACTATCTCTTTGAGGCTGACACAAAACTCGCAGAAGAATCAGGCTACTCCAAGGATAAGGATTTTGAACTTGATGAAGTTGTTGACAGCTATGTTGCAACAGACAGTTCAAAGGAATACTATTCAAGCAACGGCCTTGTTGCTGACAGCGCAGAAGCATACAAGGAATGCATCGTGAAAAATGTTACTGCCGATACTGCAACATTCGCAGTACGCTGCTCCTCATCTCTTACACAGGAAGATGCAGCAAAGGCTATCGGTCTCGCATTCAACGAACTCGGACTCGAAAGCAAACTCTCAACTCTCAGATACGGCGTAACAAACGGCTTCGCAGTTATCATTCTCAAGTAAATCATAAAAATGACAGCCTTTAACAACGATGCTCATATAGAAGTTTTACTCTTTATCGGGGCAAACCTTTCTGA
>JAKSQT010000149.1 GCA_024403995.1 Ruminococcus sp. | reverse complement strand
TTTTAGGAAGGGAGTCTGAGGGAGAACCCTTTTTCAAAAGGGTTTCCCTCAGTAATAAGTGCAGGTAATTATAGAAATCAGCCGATTTTTATTTTACGGTAACGGCGCAGAACTGGGAGAACTGATCGTCGGTCGATTTTATTTTAAGAATGCAGCTTCCCTTTTTAACACCGGTAACAGTGCCGGCGCTTACCGTTGCAATAGAAGGATCATCAATGCTCCATACAAAGTCAGAAGCGTCATATCCGTCAGGATATCTTGTAACTGATACTGTAACACTGCCGCCTTCATCAACACTGACATAGCTCTTGTCAAGCTGAATGCTGTTCAGAGCCTCGGTGTACCCCTCTGTAGCGGTCTGTAAATCATCATCAATGGCAGATGATATTTTGTATAGTGTGTTGCCGAACATGACAGGTGAAGCATGATGTTCGCTTCCGTCATCACTTCCGCAGGTCTCCTTTGCAAGAGTCATAGCTTCAAGAGCAGTGCGGTTTCCGACATTGAAAATCCAGAGGAATTTCTTCGGAACTGCAAGCTTTTCAAAGAAATTCGTGATGATGTCACGGTCATATCTTGCAAGAACAGTTTCGGAAAATCCGATCACAAGATTGCAGTTCTTATCAAGGAAACTTGATGCAAGAACACCGTCATGACCGCCCTGACAGCAGCCGAGATATAACAGAGTGTTCGACATATCGCCGCAGTATGCATCAACAAAACGGTATGTAAATGATATGCCCTTGTTGTCGTCAGCACCTGTTATTAAAATGCGCTTTTCAATGTAATCCTGACTTGAAGCAGTAGATGTTTCCGCTGGTTCGCCGGTTCTTACAAATGAATGCAGTGACGTTGAAAATCCGCCGTGACCGTTCCATATAATTATCTGATTTGAAGAAAATCCTTTAATAGTCTCACGGGTGACACTTGAGGCATCAAGATTTGATGTGAAGCTTACATTGTCATATTCACCTGCAACAACTCCCGCTGCATCATCAGGTACGCTTGTACCAAGGCTGTCAGTACACGGCTGAAGTGTCATAACGCTGATATCGTTGTCAGCAGAACCGCCTTCAAAACCTTCCACAACATTTTCATAAACGTATGTGATACCGCTGCTGAGGGTGATAAGCACATTGCCGTAGTTCTTGTTTACTTCATAGTCAACAGCCTCGCCGCTGCCGCACATTTTCTCTGCGATATCAGCGATAACATCGATAGCCTTATCCTGATTTCCGGCTGAAATATTGCCGTCCTCATTTTTGAATTCGCTTACGGCTTCATGGAGAGTATCTGCCACCTTGTCGGCAGTCTCGAAATCCTCGTCGGTCAGCTTGTCGAAATATCTGATAGAAATGGTATCAGTCTCATTATCGTCAATTCTGACACCGAATGTTTCCTCTGATTCTTCCGTAACCGGAGGCTGATATGAACATGAATATATCCTGTCGCCTGCAATGCGGTCACCGTTCATGCCGTTGTCACAAAAATCAGCGACTCTGTTTCCGTCTGAATCATATAATCCTATATCGCTTGAAGCCTCGCTGTCAGTAACTGCCGTCTCGAAAACAACGCCGTCGTTTTCGTCAATTACCTGATATTCGCTGTCTGCAACAAGTTCATGCACCTGCGGGTCAAGCTCGTGGCCATAATCGTTTGATGTATAGGTCTCCTGTTTTTTCTCCTTTGCAAAAAATTCCTGAAGATCACAGCCTGTTGCTGCACAGGCAAGCGAAGCCGCAAGAACAAGTGAAGCTGCTTTATTAATTTTATTCATGGTAAAAACTCCTTTCAGAATTTGTTTTTCACTTTTGGGCACCTCTAAAAAACCGTTTTGAGTAAGGAAAAGCAGATAGTTACAGTAGATGCAAGAAAAGCCATCGAAGGCGTGCTTTCGCACTACGAGAGGGC
>JAKSQT010000148.1 GCA_024403995.1 Ruminococcus sp. | reverse complement strand
TTTCAATTGCAATGGTGAGTTTGACCTACATGATTGCTTTGCAGACGATTCCGGCACACCTTGCCGTTATTCTTCTGTTCCAGTACACATGGATAGGAATTATTATCGAGGCAGTTATGAAGCGGAAACTTCCGGAAATTCCGACGGTGATTTCTGCAGTGATTCTTATCGGGGCAACGTTTCTGGCATCAGGATTCGGCAGCATATCGCTCGCCGGAATTAACGGAGTCGGAATTTTCTTCGGTATGCTTTCTGCGGTCTTTTATGCGCTCTACATTGAGCTGATTGGAAAACTCAATACGGGTATGAGTCCGGTATATCGCAGTTTGTCCTCTCTTGCCGTGGCTCTTGCGGTTCTTTTAATCATCTTTACGCCGTACTATTTTACGCCTGAGTTTATCACAGGTACGGTTATTGACGGCGGATTGTGGATGTTCGGGCTTGTTATCGGAAGTCTGGGATGTGCTATGCCGAATTTCTTATTCGCGATTGCTGTTCCGAAAATCCCGGGAGAACTTGCAACTATTTTAAGTTCTTCCGAGCTTCCGGCGTCTATTATCTGTGCGGTTATTATTATTTCCGAAGCGGTTACGGCGATGCAGTGGTTCGGCGTTGTTCTGCTGTTCTTCGGTATTGCCTTCCCGTATCTTGCAAAGGCGTCATGTTTTAGAAAACTGCTTCATCCAAAAGCCTGATGTACATACGCGGGAAAGAATAAGGTATGGTATCTCTTGAAGATTTGGAAACTCGTATTGCTTTGTTAGAAGATGAAAACGCTGCGCTTAAACGGCGTGTTTCGGCTCTTGAACTGCAGACGGCTCAGATTACCGAGCGGGCGCTTCATACTATGTCCGGATGCAGCACGTGCAGCGGTATTCACGAGTGAGGTTCTATTCTGCGTCGTCTGCGGTTTTAAAAAACTACTTATGGAAAGCCCCCGTATGGTAATATATGAACTGTCCATTATGCGGCAAAGAAATGAAAAAAGGACATCTGTTTTCGACTAAAGACGGTGCATTCAGTTTCGCAAATGAAGTCCCGCCGGTATTTTCCAACGCGAAAAAAGCTGAGGGTTTCATTCAGATAACACCGCTGAAAGCAAGTCACCGTATCAGTCTTGAAGCATACTGTTGTGAGAATTGCAGGAAACTTATTGTTGAGTATTGAAAGATTACTCAATCTTCAGCACTTTTAAAATCTCTTTCGGAGATTCGACCTCCAGCTTCGCCTGATAGAGATTCTCATGCACATCCCCGTATTTTGCATGAATGGCTGTCATTCCCACACCTGTTGCCGGTTCTATATCGCGGCGCAGCGAGTCTCCGATATAGACTGCTTCATCAGGAGAACAGCCAAGCAAATCAAGAGCACACTCAAACGGCGCCCAGTGCGGTTTTTTATATCCTGTCGTATCAAAAGCCACGCGAACATCAAAGAAATCAGCAAGTCCGGTTTTTTTCAGCCGTTCGTCAGCTGCATACTCATAGGCATCGGTAACAACGCCGAGCAGATACTTATTCTCTTTAAGAACCGACAAAACCTCACGAATCCCTGCATAGGGAACTAACGTATTCAGTTTTACCTCATCGAACGCTGCAACAGCTTTGAAGTAGAGTGAAACTGAAAAGCACTCATGAGCGTTCATGAAATCCTGCAGATTCATGTGGTCTTCTATGGAATATCTTCCGCGGAAATAATAGGAATACAGCTCTTCAGCCGTTCCGCACCTAAGAACAGAAACTGCAGCCTCGCAGCCTGCTTTCATACAGGAATAGAAATCAAAGAGCGTATTATCCATATCAAAAAGCACCGCTCTATAAGGAGATGATAACAGTGTCTGCATAGTTATTCCTCAATCGGAAGTCCTTCAGCCGGAAGACGATAGCCGCCGGTAATTCTTTCAAGGCAGATACATTTCTGAAATGCCTCGATAGGAATACTTGCAGCCGAATCAAAGTACTCTAACACAAGTTCCCACGGCATCA
>JAKSQT010000147.1 GCA_024403995.1 Ruminococcus sp. | reverse complement strand
GTGGTTTTCTTCTTGTTCTCGCTCTCGAACGAATCGTAAAGCCCATCGACACCGCCGAGGTTTTCCAAGCGTTCCATCCATGTATCGTCCCCGCAATCTGCTGCCAGTGCCAGATACTGTTCCATCATTTTCAGCGATTCGCTGTTTCCGCGCAGGAGCATCTCCACCAGATCAGCGTGCTGTTTCTTTTCGTCATCCGACAGCTTTTCATATTCCGCATCGGACATTTCCTGCTTGACGGGATTCAGGAGCAAGTCACCAAGCAGCTGATCGGTACTCAGAAGTTTGCCGCTGGTGTCTTTCAGATCATCGCGGAACAGATTGAGAATGTCATGTGTTGCGATCGCGCGAGGATTATTGTTCTTGTAGTTTTCGCGGTACTCCTGCACCGTAACAAGAAATTCCTCCACGAATTTCTGAATGTTCGTTTCCTGCTGTTTGAGAACTTCCTCGTACTTATCGAAGCTGTAATCACCGTTCATATTCATGGTTTTCATGTCGGTGATGGCTTCCGAAGCCATATCTGTGGTGCGATAGCCCATGTATACAGCACGCGCCTTGTCAAACACGGAATCTGCGTTTTCGTTGAGGTTTTTGTCAACAACTTCATAGCCGTTGTCGGTCAGCCATTTTTTCGCTTCTTCTTCGGTATTGCCGTAGCTGAGAATGACATCGCTGACGTACTTTTGCTTTGCTGCGGCAAATGCCTGCATGGGATTGGTGAATGTCAGCATCGCACCGAGTGCCGCCGAAATCATTCGGAGTCCTAATTTTTTCATTTTCAAACCTCTCTTTTCATCTTTCCGACTCGAATGACTGATTGCTTACCATTCGAGTTCTTTATTAAAGATTATATCACATATTTGTGAACATTTCAAGGCTTCCGAACAGAGAAATATACTCCCCTTTTCACGGCAAAGTGTTTATTGACGCATCATTCGGTGTATTTATGACTGGTACAGCAGAATCTTGACACGATCCCCCTCATCGGGCAGGAAGTTGAGATAAACTCACGCATGCTATTCTTTCAAGACAAATCAAATGTCATAAGCAATATGTACAACGGCAGTTGACATTTTGTACTAAATATGGTATGATAGTAACATGACATAGTGCATCACATATCGCTGATTGTTGATGATGAGAACGTATGTGGCAATTATCAATTTCGATGTGTCAAAAGCAATTCTGATAGAAGCGGGATATTTACATTTTTGTGAATGGAGGTTTGTTATGAAAAGGATGACTGCAATATCGCTTGCTCTGATGCTTGCGATGTTCTCAGCACCGCTGAATGCCCTCAACGCCAATGCAGAAACGCTGATTACAAAAAAGTTTGATTTCGGCGGACTTGGTACTGCTGACGGATACATTGGAGTTTCAGCATCTGAGAAATATAATTCTGCAAAGGGATACGGCTTTGAGAATACCGATGCTGTTGAGAATGTCAAAGCAAGCGGAACAGGCGCATTATCCGATGCGGTGCGTTTTATATCCGATGTTCCCAATCATATATTCAATGTTGATCTGCCGAAGGGCACTTACAAAATTACTGTTACAACGGGTGATGTCACTTCAACGACAATCACAGCAGAAAGGATTTCTCAGCTTTTCTTTCTGACGGGAAATAATGCAGTTGATACATTTACAATTCCTGTGACGGACGGTCAGCTTAATATTTATGCAGGTTCAGGCGTTGGTACAGATTTTTCAATCAGTGCCCTTGAAATTGAACAGACATCAACAGATACCGTTACCAAACCAACGATATGGATCGGCGGTGATAACACTGCTGCCAGCTATTACAATATTTCTGATGATGAAGCACATGGATGGGGACAGTATTTAAGCAAATACGTTGATACAGACAAGTATGATGTCAGAAATATTTCAGCAAGCGGTATCACTTCCTACGATTTACGCAGGTCACTGTTTGGCACAGCCGAAAATTACGGAAAAAGCGGAGATATTCTGCTTTTGGCTGTTGG
>JAKSQT010000146.1 GCA_024403995.1 Ruminococcus sp. | reverse complement strand
CTCCCGGAATCGAACCGGGGACATCACGGTAGCTGCACTTTGTTCCCGCAGGAACGAAATTCTTACTACAGCCGTGCACTCTACCTGCTGAGTTAAGTCGGGATGACTTGCTGCTCTAATAGATTGTTCTTAGTTTGATATAAATGTGTCGAAACTTATCATGAGAAAAATCAGTAAACATAAGCACTGTACAACAACCATCAAACAATATATTGCCGGACGTCAAACAGATAAAGCAACGATAATCATGGAAGGATTTGCTGTTGTCGGGTGTGAAAAGTGCAGAAGACTCATGGCTGCCGACTTGTCATATGAGACAAAAACCTGTCAGTGCGGACATAAAATACAGCTGCGGAAAGCAAAACTGCTTGCTGTTTTCAACGATGCAGCAACAGCAGCCGTCGCCGTACAGAAACTGCAGGAAGAAAAAAACACCGGATTTGCCCCTGCATCAACCTATTCAGCACTGGCTGATACTCTGGAAAGTCTGAATAAAAAAAAGAAGTAATGTGAAGTTCCTTAACTGAGCGGAACAGCCTCAAGCGCGGATGCTATCTCCCATACTTTAGTGCGGGCATGCATTGGAATATTTGAGTCTGAAGCAATCTCGTCAATCTTGGATAACGCAAGAGACGCGCGGAGACTTATCTGTTTTTTCTCGTCAAGCAGTATTTTCATCGTTTCATCTGCAACCTTTCGGACATTGCGCGGAATTGTGGGGTCCTCATTCAGCATCTGAAGCATTGCAATGCTGCGCTGAATCATATCATTAGCATCTGCCATAATCTACCTCCGTTTAGAATATCTAAATCTGTTAAACTTCCTCTGAAATAAAGATACGCATCTTCTCGTCGCCCAAAATATATACTAATGAGACCAAAATATAAAGAACGACCGATACTCATGACAAAAACAGCTGATGAAATAATGGCAGTGCATCTTTTAAACGGCGGAAAGATGTTAAGCGAAATGTGCCCGGAATGCGGCGCGCCGCTCTTTGAAATTAACGGCAGAAAAACCTGCGTGGTCTGCGCGGAAACAAAAAAAGAAGAGCCGATAGAAAAACCCGAAATAAAAGCAGAAGCAGTACATGAAAAAGACAAAGGGCAGATTACTGCGATAATGCCTTCCTATGCACAAGAACTATCCTCTAAAAACACCCAAACACCTGAACTCGACTCCCTGATTGCAGAGTTAATCTCACGCGCAAAAGAAGAACGTGATCCGTCAAAGTGTCTTACCTTAGTTGAGTGTATCAGAACTGCTGCGGAAGCAAAAACAATACTGGCGAGATTTACATGAAGGTCATTGGAATAGTAGGATACCCTGCAAGCGGAAAAGGCGAGTTTTCTGACACCGCAAAAGCATTAGGCATACCGGTATTTGTCATGGGAGATATCATCCGGAAAAAAACAGTCGAAGCAGGTCTCGAACTGACTGATGCCAACATCGGAGAAACCGCACGTGCTCTGCGCGCGGAGTTCGGCATGGATGCGGTAGCCTCTCTTACTGCGGCTGAAGTGGAAAAACGTGCAGCGCCTCTTGCGGTCATTGACGGCATTCGCGGGGATGCAGAGATTCAGTTCTTTAAAAATACCTTTGCTGATTTCACTGCAGTCTTTGTCAGCGCATCGTTTGAAACACGGCTGTCTCGTATGAAAACACGAGGGAGGTCTGATGATACTGCAGAACCTGAAACCCTTCGTGCGCGCGACGCCCGCGAGGAGTCATTCGGTCTGAAACGTGCTGCAGAAATTGCTGATGTCATAATCCAAAATGAATCCGACCGCGAGAGCTATCTCGCAGAAGTAAAAGCGTTCTTAGGTGGTCTTCTGTGAAAATTTACTTCGCATCATCATCGAAAATCTGGGAAGACCCTGCATGGGTTTCCGGGATTGTAGATGCAGGATTCGACGGCTGGGAGATTTCTGCCGACGGAAATTACCGTCTCGACAATCCTGAAACATTTGCCGTGGTGAAAAAAACAAT
>JAKSQT010000145.1 GCA_024403995.1 Ruminococcus sp. | reverse complement strand
TATCGCTTGCAGATATGTCTTGAAAAACCAGAGAATGACCGCATACATCACAGGCTCTGTCATGGAACGCAGTGCGATCGTGTAGACTACATCGCCGTAAATTCCTGTGAAGCCGCTATTCAGTATGGTGATCTCTCGCAGCCCCAACAGATTGAACCATAATGAAGCTGCGACCAGTAAGATAATGGAAATGCTTAAATATTTCCGGTTTTTCGCATTGTTCAGCTCACCCTTTATCATTTCAAGCAGAACTCGCACAAAGTATATCACTGCAACGACAGAAAGGATAAACACAGGACAGTCTTTGATAAACCGAAACAATATCAACTCCCGATAATTATCAGAAGTAGCAGCAAGCTCAAAAGGCAGCCGTATCAACTTATTATAGGAGGTGCCCATGATCGTGAACGGTATTCTGACGGAATATTCTTCGCCTGACATCACTTTTGCAAGCTCATATATACGCACCGGAAGACGATAGGCTACAAATGCAGTCGTTCCCAGCAGAATGGCTGCACAGATGATTTTAAGCTGTTTTGTATTGGTTTTCATATCGGCAGTTCTTTGAATCAGTTCATAGCGTTGCAGCATGAGTCCTGCACATATCACAATCACGGGAATCGTCAGGATTCTGTAAAGCTGACAATAGTATATCGGATCTGAAAATACACCGATCAGTCCATCGCCTTGCTCTTTTGTATGCAATATCACACCAATCTCCGTCACAAGATTGCAGAAAAGCCACACAAAGCCGCTTATCATAAAGTATTCATAGGAATGATGATAAAATACAGTCTTTTTATCTCCGCTCCTCAGCGCAAGAAAGATACAGGCAAGCATGATCAGAAATGCCGTCATTTGCAGATCATTCGTAAACAGGAATAAAACAATACCTGCCAGTATGGTTTTGGCATAGCGATGTTCAAGCAGTCTTGGCAGCTTCTTTTTGATATGTAACACAGTATAGATCAGAAGAAGTACGATCCCGATCACGGTTGCTGCCAGCGATTCTGTCATAGGAGGGCTGTCTGTGCTGTGAGGCTCGTTTATCTTCTCAAGATAAGCAGAATAGCTTTCAGGGGATGCAAAGCTGTTATCCTTATTCAGTTCGACAAAGAATGTTCCGCAGTATTCGTGATTCAAAAACGGAGAATCCTCAGAAAATACTTGGGGAACATCAAGCACAAATGAGATAAGTGGATTATATACGAGCGCAAAAACAATTACGCCCAATATACATTTCAGAATAAAATATATGATATGCAGCCGTTTATGAATATGTTCGGGAATATTATCTTGTTGCACAACTATAAATTGTTCTTTTTTCATGTTTGGTTTCTCCTTATTCGTGTTCCCAATTTTTTATTTCATTGACCAAGCTGTCTAAATTATCATAGTAAAGACTGTGTCCACCATCTATTGCGACAGTTCGGCTTTGGGAATTTGCGGTAATATCCTCATGTATTTTTGTGTATTCGGGATACGTTTCACAGTTATCCTTTGAAAGCACCTGCAATACGGATATGTTTTCGGGTATCTTCATATCATAGCATTTATCGACGTTTTCCGGCATAAGACCTATCTCGTTCATCTGCGTTTTGTTTGTGGGAATGGTCTTATCCATTGCGACGAACAGGTCTGCTTCCTCATCTGTGAGCGTAGGTATCTTTTCCTTTGCGGACTCACGGTCATAGGTCGGCATAAGTCTGTCAAGACCTAAGAAAATAAAGCAGTGACTTATCTTCCACACCGTTTGCTGAGTTTCGGGTGCGCTATCCTCATAATCCCTCATGTGCGGTACATATTCGTCAATGCCTATCACAGCCTCCACCTCCGAGGTATATTCGTTGGAATAATAGGTCATATATATCCCCGACATCGAATGACCGATAAGCGTATATTTATCATATCCGAGATAATTCATCAATCCGTGAAGCTCATTGCAATAATTTTCAGCTGTACGCTCAGTATCGGTCTGATCGCTCAACCCATATCCGAGCGGCTCGACTATCACTACCTTGTATTCATCGTTCAGTTCCTTCGCAA
>JAKSQT010000144.1 GCA_024403995.1 Ruminococcus sp. | reverse complement strand
GCTGGCTCTTAGCTTGCAGTATGATACTGGCACTGATCTCACGGCTTCGTATCGTCGCTATCAGTTTCTCAAATTGCGGTATTTCACCGATATTGCTGAACTCATCGAGCAAACAGCGGACATGATACTTCAATTTACCGCCCTTGCTGTTATCTGCTTTGGTGCATAGTAAATTGAATAATTGTGAATACATGATCGCCACAAGGAAGTTAAATGTAGCGTCTGTATCGGAGATGATAATAAAGAGTGCTGACAGCTCGTCACCGAGCTTATCAAGATGAAGCTCATCGTATGAGGTGATCTCCAAGACCTCATCAATTGCAAAAGGTGCTAAACGTGTGGAACAGGAAATCAGAATGGATTTTGCTGTTTTGCCTGCCGCCAGTTTATACGCCTTGAATTGTTTAAGTGCAAAACCGCCTAACCGCCGTTGTTCAGCATCAGGTTCGTCCTCAAACAGATCACTGTAATCCGCCATAACATCGGGATCACTGTGTGTTGTACCGTTCAACCAGCATTCTACCAATTCAAACTCTATATCAATGCAGTTCTTAAACTCCTCATCGTCCTCACGACATTCAGAAGCGTTTATCATATCGATCAGCGTTTCAAAATTCCACTGGTCTGGTGGATACATGGCGAAAATCAGGGCGATATACGCAGTATATAGAAGCTTTTCTGCTTTCACCCAGAAATCATCACCGCTTGGCTGCTGAGAGGAAGAAGTGTTTTTGATAAGCACCTCTACGAATTTCAGAATGTCTTTTTCACGGTTTTTCTCAGAAATATATGCGAACGGGTTATAGTGCATGGACTTTGCAAAATCAATGGTATTGAATACTTTGATTTTGTACGGCTCATAAACAATATTGCCGTTCTTGTCTTTGACGATTTTTCCGTCATAACGCTTCGGACGGCCCCTTTGAAGCATCTTTCCGCACTCAACAAGCACCGTACCCTTCGGATCAGTGACTATGTAAGACGAATGCATCTGCATCAGGTTCGGCTTGACGAAAAAGCGTGTTTTACCTGAGCCTGAACCGCCGATAACAAGAATATTCTTGTTTCGTGCGTATTTCGGTTCGGAAGGCTTGCCCATTGTAAGACTTTCCGTTTTTGTGAGGATCACGTTGTTTTCAGAACAGGATAAATCCATATACGGCTCAATATCCTTTTGTGAACCCCATACAGCAGAGCCGTATTCCTCGCCCTGACGGAATTTCTTCTTGTTTTTCGATTTGATGTAGAGAACAAGTCTCATGACACCCGCCAGTACCAAACCGAACAAAATATCCAACGGGTGTAAACTGGGGAAGATTCTTGCAAACGCCGCACCGAGATTGCTCAGGCAGGGGAGGATTTTTTCCTGAAATCCGTTACCCTCAGCAGTACGGTATGCATAGCCGATCAGGTCACCCACATAAGAGAAAGCTACATAAGGGATAGACCTGATGATCAGCTTTTTAAGCTTTTCGGTGCTGATCTGCAAACAGCAGAATTATCCTTTCTGTCAGTATCGGCATAAAAAACTGCCGTAAAAGTAATGTAATCAGCCCTTGCCCGTGGAACGGGTGCAGGCTTGAAATAGCCGTAGATCATCGTCTGTTCTCCCTTGTTTTCTCTCTCTGTTTCTGTTTTCGAGGTCTGTTTGCCGCTTTCTGAGCTTGTTCATGCATCTGTTCACGGGTAAACTGTCCTCGTTTCTGTGATTTGCCCTTGTCCATGCCGAGATACTCAGTAAATGCTTTCATGAAATCCTCTGTTTTCGCAGCAGAAAAGAAAACATGATAAGTAGGCGGCTCAGTGCATTTATCTTTTTTGAGGGCATAATCAATATCGTATTTTCGTGCAGTTTTCAAAAAATCCCCGATATTCCTGTCTGAAACCTCAATGCTGTCGAGCTTTGACGGAGACTTTGCCTGTAACTGCTTGTAGGTCATTCTTCCCTTTTTCTCAGCCTTGCCCGACATAAACTCCTGCAATGCCGATTTCAGCACATCAGCGGTCATTTTCTCCGCTTTTATCGAAATATCTATGGTTTTCTTCGCACCGTTTTCGT
>JAKSQT010000143.1 GCA_024403995.1 Ruminococcus sp. | reverse complement strand
TTAATAGTTTTCAGGCGGTAATTCATTGCTTGTTGTGATGATATCCTCAGAATCGAAAACAATGATCTGGATTTCAGGTGCGGCATACTCCATTAAATTTCACCTCCAAGCTGTTCGGCAGCCTGCCAATATTCATAAAGTGCTGCGCAGACGTTTTTGAGTTTTGTATCCTCTGTATTGGCAGCAACCAATTTCACATAGTTCATCGGGCTGTATACAATGGTGTAATCGCCGATTTTTGTTGTAATCTGTTTTCCGAGGTTTGCGGCTGAAACAGGTTCACAGTCGAGATACCAGCTGATATGATTTTCTTTCAGATTATATGTTTTTGCAAGAGAGTTGTCTGTCAGCTTGAAATAATGGCGGACAATGATTTCATTTTCAAGAAGCAGACTTGTGCCGTAATAGGTCATGCCGTCAGGTAATGAGCCGACACTTTTCTTATCCTCGATTTTTGAGCCGTCAACCTCACCAAGCGTACCATCAATGTCCTTATTCGCAAGATTTTCTGTATTATAGCCGAAATATTCCTGAGAATATCCGCCGTAATTCAGCATGGACTTCACGAATGTTTTGGTATTTTCATCATAATCTCCGTTTAAAATTGCCTTTGCATAATCAATCACAGAATAGCTGTATTCAGCGTAGCTTTTGCCGTCTGCGGAAAGAATTTCGGCAGTAATCGTGGCAGTCATTTCCTTTGCTGCAACTCCGCAGGAGAATACAAAATACTGCTTTCCGCCTTCATTTGTTTTTACAGCTTCGCTTACAGGTGTGCTGATTTTTTTACCGTTCGGAAGTGTGAACTTCATTTTTACTGTCTCATCTTCCAGAACCTTTTCATCAACATCACAATAGAAATTCACAATAATCTTTTCATCAATATCAAGTGAAACACCTGCAATTTCTGCCCGATTGCCGATAAATTCAACATCACTCATATCATAGAGAGAGTTTTTCCCCTCGTTCATACGCTGATAAGCAGTCAGCGCATAAAGGCACTGGTCAGTCGCCATCGCATTTCCGCCGTCACCGATCACATGGCTGAAATTCTTTGTATCTGCATTATAGAAGGCAAGAAGTGCATCAACAATCGAATTGCCGTTCTTGATAAAACGAGCATCTGTGTTTGGATTGATACCAAGTGCTGTGCAGGCTGTTATGACCTGTGCTATACTTTCAGCATTCACGCTTCCCCATGAAGCATAACCGCCGTTTTCGTTCTGAATTGTTGACAGTACCGCAACTGCACGTTCAATTACAGGCTTTATATTCTCATCATTTTTGTATGGTGCAAGTGCCTGCAATGCCATTGATGTAATGTCAGGGTCAGGATTTTTCCCCGATAATGCCCAGCCACCATTTTCAAGCTCTTTGCTCAGTATGAATTCAATACACTGCTGACGAATCGTTGTGTCTGTGGTCTGATAATTATTTGTATCAAGAGCAATCAGAGCAAAAATCGGACCGTTTATACCTTGTTTTTTTATCCAGTTGAAATCATCAAAAGGCTTGATGAGATTATAATTTCCGACACATCTTGCATCACGCCCGATTGAAGAAAGTGCGATGATAAGCCTTGCATTATCGGTAGATTTCGACTTGTGTAATGCACCGTTAAGATTGACTTTTGCGGCAGTTTCATTGACTGTATTAACAATTCGGCTGTAGTAATCCGCAAAATATGTGCTGTCTTTATCGTAAAATCCGCTTCTTGCAAGACAGAGAACGCTCCATTCGCCTGCACCTGTTCCGAACTGCGGCTCAGTAACAGTTTCAGCAAGCTTTGCAAGACCGTCTGAAAGAGCATTTTCTGCGGTAACTGCGCTGTTTTCAGTGATAAGCAGCTCGTATGCTGCATCAACCTCGGCTTGTGTCGCAGTCAGATTCTCCATTACTGCAAGTGCTGATTTTTTCTTTTCTGCGTCGATAGATTTTGCGTATGCAGCATAAAGATTTGCCTTTTTTGCACCGTCAAAATATGCAGGCATACCCCAGCCTGTGTCGATTCCAAGGTCTGCACCGTAGCCGTAAAGCGTAAACTGCCAGCGTACAACGTAGTTATTTTCAACATCAGAAACATATTTGCCCTGATTTTCCGAATCAGTGAAAATCCAGTCGGA
>JAKSQT010000142.1 GCA_024403995.1 Ruminococcus sp. | reverse complement strand
ACTTCGCCCTGTGCGACTTCAAAGTTCATGAAATCTTCACTTGCGGCTTTTGTAATCTCGCTGACAAAATGTTCAATCTCATCCGCACGTTTATTGATGCTTTCAGCAACACTTCGACGTTTTTCTTCGTCTGTATAAATTCCTTTTGCAAGTGCTTTTGCATTCAGCTTGATTGCAGAAAGAGGTGTTTTTATGTCGTGTGACAGAGACAGCAGCAACAGTTTTTTGTCTTTCTGCATTGAAAGTTCCTTTTGTCTGTCATTCTCTATCTTTTCACGCAGAAGATTGACACCCCATGTAAACTTCCCGAAAAAACGGCTTTTCTGTTCGGGTATCGGTACTGCAAGATTGCCTTTTGCAAGTTCATGCGGAACATCGTTCAGTTTACCGAACGGCTTGATAATATTTTTCCAGATATATGCATATACCAAGCACATCAGCAGAAATATCAGACCAAGAATCAAATTAATTGTAACAACAGCTTCTGTATTGCTTCCAAGTGTATATTCTGCACGATAAAGCTTTCCGTCAGCTTCTATGATAACATAATTCTCATCACTTTTGTAAAGCTCATCTCCTGAATATACACCCGTGATATGCGGATAATCAGCAAGTTCATAACTGCCTGTTTCAGTTATTTCATCAGCAAGACGTTTTGCTTCAACACGGTACTGTCCATTAATTTTTTTACTCTGATGTATCAGAACAATATTCAGCATCACCGCAAGAATCAGAAACAGCACAAGCACCCAAATATACAGTTTTCTGAACGCTCTCATACAAATTTATACCCCATGCCCCAGACGGTCAGCAGACGCTTGGCATTCTTAGGATCATCGCCAAGTTTCTGACGCAGACGATTGATATGCACATGAAGCGTCTGCAGTTCAGAACCGCTGTCACTTCCCCATACTGAATTAAACAGATATTCTTTTTTCAGTACCTTGCCTTGATTTTCAATCAGGAGTGCCAGTAAATCAAATTCCTTTGCAGCAAGCTCAACGGATTTACCGTCGATTTCAGCCGACCTGTCGGCGAGATTCAGCGTTACTCCGCTTGCAGACAACATATTTCTCTGATATCTGCGTTTGAAAATGCCCTTGATTTTGGCAAGAAGAATATCTATATCGTAAGGTTTTTCGATGTAATCATCGGCTCCTAAATCCAATCCGTTGAGTTTGTCTTCTTTATCTGTCCTTGCGCTGACGATAAGAATCGGAGTATCAGCATTTTTACGAAGTTCAGAGCATACCGCAAATCCGTTCATATCGGGAAGATTTATATCAAGCACCACAAGTCTTGCACCATATTGCTCAAAAAGCTCAACTGCACGTTCTCCGTTTTCAACTGCGGAAACAGTATATCCCTCTGCACGCAGAAAATCTGTCAGCAGTGAGCAAAGCTCCTTGTCATCCTCAACGATTAATATATCTGTCATAATATCACCACCTGCTAATATTGTACCACATCCGGTTCAATATTACAAGTATTACCATCCCTGTTCCATAAGCCAGTTATTCAGTTCTCTTTCACGGTCTCGAAGTTCCTTTTCGCCGCCTTCAAAATGTCCCATTTCCTTTTCACCCATGATGCCGCCATCCACGATATAAAGTACACGGCTGCATTTTGCTGCTACTTTCGGATCATGTGTAACACACATGATTGTTGTTCCGTCACGGTTCAGGGACAAAAGCTCATTCATTACCTCATCCGAGCTGGAGCGGTTGAGTGCTCCTGTCGGTTCATCTGCAAAAATCATTTTAGGCGAATTTATCATACTTCTGGCAATGCAGGCTCTTTGTAACTGTCCGCCTGATACCTCGTTGATGTCGTTATCACTGACATCGTCAATTCCGAGTCTTCTCATGAGTGAACGTCCACGCTCCTCAGACTGCTTGCGGCTTTCGGTATTCTTCTTTGATTTTACCGCAGGAAGAATGATATTATCCAGTACTGAAAGATTTTTCATCATGTACATCTGCTGAAAGATAAATCCCATTTCGTCAAGACGAAGCTGTGAAAGTGCCTTGTCAGAAAGCTTTGCGGTTTCCTTACCATTGAAAATAACCTCGCCTGCGGTTACTCTGTCCATACCCGAAACGCAGTAAAGAAGTGTACTTTTTCCTGAGCCTGACGGGCCCATAACTGCAACCATTTCACCTTCAGTAATTGTCAGGTCTATGTTTTTCAGAACGTTGTTCTGATGCTT
>JAKSQT010000141.1 GCA_024403995.1 Ruminococcus sp. | reverse complement strand
ACACCCTTGATTGAATTTATAATATCTTCAAGAATAGAAGGCTCGTCAAGCATTTCCTCAATCTCCTCAGCAGAGTATCCGTATTCGAGGAGCATTTCAACGTCCTCTGAATCCACACCATACATTCCGCACATATCAAGAAGCATTTCTTCGTGCATTGTATGATATCCGCTTGAAAAATCATCGAAGTCATCAAACCAGCTGTGAAAAACGTATCTGTTCAGCGGTTGATTCTTGTAAGGATCAAAATCCGCATACTCAATATTTCCGTTGCTGTCGATAGATATAATATCGCCCTCTGTAATTTTTACAGCTGTTGAAAAGAACTTTCCGAATCCGATTTTCTTGAGTGCCTTTTTCAGAATCGATTCCGTAGAAGCATAAATGTAAAGACCGAGACTTTCGAAATGCAGTATGATCATAGGATTACTGCCCTTAACGAAATACATCTTGCCGCTGATGTCAAGCAGTGTAAAACAGAAACTTCCGCTTACATCCTCCGCCATGTTCTTTAAGCTGTTGAAATCAAGTTTGTTCTGCTGTTCAATAAGCTGAACTGCTATGTAACTGTCAGTTTCAATGTGTGTATCGGGTAACTGCTTTTCTTTTCTCAGCTTTTCATCGTTGTGAATCATACCGTTGTGAGCAAAAGCAAATTCAACATCAGCATGACCATGAAACGGATGATTATTGAAATTGTGTTTTTCGTTGCCCTGAGTAGTCATACGGGTGTGTCCCATTACTGCTCTTGTACCGTCAGGTGCGTTAAAGTGAATTTTATGAGCAGGTTTCGGACGTTTGAAAATTTTCATGTCGCCATTATTAATGTAAGCGATGCCGCTTGCATCAGTACCACGTTCCTCAGCGGCATTTGCGAGTGCCTGTGTAAGTTTTTTCAGTATATTGTAAGGAACAATTCCTTTATAATCGAGCCAGCCAAATAATGCACACATATTAATTACCTTCCTTTCTGATAACATGAAATTCGTCACTGCCAGGACAAAGTCCGAGAGAACTGCCGCTGTCCCATGACATATGAATTGTACCAGCATCATCCACAAGTTTTACTGTACCCATAGTGCCGCTTGCAACAGGATGAAACGGATCATCCATGTGGTCAAGCTGAATTCTTGTACCTGCAGGGTACATTTCTTTTAATCTCTTTACTTTTCTTTCGTCAAACATAAGTGTTTCTCCTTTACATATCTTCGTCTGAATTTACTTGTTCATTGACATACAGCTGTCGTTCCTTCAAGTACTGAATCAGCTCAGGCTCGGTGATGTCAGATACGAAGTCGCTCCATGAGATCTTTGATAAAGTTTCATCTGTGTTGTAAATCGCAACGTCACAGATACGATTCACAAGCTCAATAGCAGCAATGAAAGTGTTGTGCTTCAAAGTGCCACGGAAAAGTCTGAATTCGATTGTGTGGTAGTTGCAAAGGTTTACGGCGGCATATCTTCCGTTGTTTCCCTTTTTTGCTTTATCCATGATAGCTTTCGGAGTATGTTCGTAGCCATAACGTGCCGCCCATCTGTTAATTGAGTACTCAGAACGTCTGCTGAATTTGTAAATCTCGTTCCAATGATGTTCCACGAAATAAAGGATACGGCTGATTACTTCATCCTGCTCCTCACGGGAGTCAGCAAGGCTCTCTCTGTTGACATGAATGTGCAGACCACATGTTGATGTCTGGTGCGAACGATATCCAAGAACAATAGCTTTACGCATGATATCTGACCACTTGTAGCCTTTGTGATAATCGAGTGTCATAGGATGTGAAACAATCTCCATCCCCTCATCAAGCGAACCGTCAGACTTAATATATACGTGTGTGTCAGCGGAATTGGCTACTTCAAGAATCTCTCCTGCATAATCGTCGTCTTTTCCTGCTCCGTCAATCTCCAGTTCAACGCCGAAATATCTTGTGTTTCCGCATTTGGAATACTTACCAAAGAACTTCGGCTCGGGCTTGTAACCATAATCGTGAATATAGTTATGCTTGTCACATTCTTCGTCATAACATTCTCTGCAGTAGTCCTCACCATTAAGGTGATAAGCATCATCTTCATACAGAAGTGCATCACATGAACTGCAACGGGTGTATCTGTTGTGGTAGCAATAGGAACAAAGATTGGTGTAATCATCACCGAATGCATCATCAGCTAAAATTCTTGTACCACAGCAGTCACAAGTTACAAATTCATGCTCAATGCAGTCTGAGCAGTAGATTTCTCCGTT
>JAKSQT010000140.1 GCA_024403995.1 Ruminococcus sp. | reverse complement strand
TCGATGGCTTTTCTTGCATCTACTGTACCTATCTGCTTTTTCTTACTCAAAACGGTTTTTTAGAGATGCCCATTTTTACTTTCTTTTGTCATTCAGAAACCGAACATTTCTCTTATCTTGTCCTCTATCTCTGTGTTGTCGAATTTGTAGATATGCTCATTATAGTCAGTTTCGCTTCTGTCGAAATAGTATATATAACCGTTTTCGCAGACAATTACATGGCGTTCAGCGCCGTCTATGTTATCCCATTTGAATGAAAATACGCTTACAAGCCCTAAATCAGAAGTGTCTGTGACCTCATGTGCTGCCCAGTCATAGCCGTAGAATATATCCTGGACCTGTGCGGACTGCTCGTCTGTGAGAGTGCCTTTTCCGACCAGTTTGCACTCATAGTCTGCATTGCCCATTTTCACAAAGTTTCCGCCGGGGAAATAGTATTCGGCGTTGTCTGTGTCGTGTTCTTCCTCTGTACCCATGACATCATTCAGTAGCTTTCCAAAACCTGTCACATTGCCTGTCATCCAGTAACGCACAAGCGTATTGTCGTCCTTCTGTATCTCAAACGCCATGCAGCCTTCATCATAAAATGTAACCTTAGCAAGAGGATGTTCACTGTCATTTTCATCTATTACCGCAATATACGTATTAAATGACATACATTCCGGCGGCTCACAGCTTGTCTGCTCATCCATATAGTCAACTATCACATACTGCATTTCATCAGTTAATTCAATAGGCTCGCTGAAACCGATTTTGGGTTCTTCACCGTTGAGTATCATTGCAGGAGTGTACATATCCATATTATCACAGTAAACGTACATTCTGATATTTTCTCTGTTAAAGTATTCGGAAAGAATACCACCTGCGGTATATACACCCTCCTCATCAGTTACATCTTTTATATTCATATTATCCGGAGGATCATTTGCTACAAACATCACTTTATCCAATGCCTCAAACAGCTTGCGTGAATCGATATTGTAATATGTTATTTTTCCTTCCTCGTCAACAGTTGTCAGGATATTATTTTCATAAATATGCAGTTCACGGCTGCCGTTTGAAAAATCCATGCCTACCTGCATCAAAGAAGGGATGGCATCACCCTCTGTGATCTCATTATTCTCCAGATACTCGCCCAGGACAGTCAGTATTGACTGAACATAATCATTCAAAGAGTCATCGATGAATCTGTAATCCATGATATCATCGATAACAAGGCGGTTCGGGCTTGTTTCTTCCACGGTATCCGACACTTCCTGCGTTGTCTCAACGTCATCAAGTTCAGCAGACGGCACACCCTGCCTTGACATATAGACCACACCTGCGCCGACACCTCCTGCAATAACTGCACAGGCGGCAATTCCGCTTATAACTTTCAGCCATTTTCTCGGCTTGACTGTCTCGACCTGATAAACGTGGTCGGTATAGCCGTCACTGCTGATATGTTCAGCCTTTGATTCACATTTTTTCATAATTCGCTCCTTCAGTTCATCGGACATTCTGATATTTTCAGAGGCAATTTTTAATTTCTTCTCTGTCATTTATTATTACCCCTTTCCTGTATTTTTCTTCAAGCAGCCTGCGACCTCTTGCAAGACGCATTTTCACGGCAGATGATGATATATCGGCAATATCTGCAATCTCGCCCACCTTGTAGCCGTCAATATAATGAAGTGTGAGAACAAGCCTGTATTTTTCGGGAAGCTCCATAAGGGCTTCAAGAATGCCCGTGCTTTCCCTGTCTATGGAATAATTCTGCAATACATCATCACTTTCGGCGGCATGGCGTTTCTGATATCTCAGCAAATCACGGCACTTGTTTGCGGCTACACGGATAAGCCACGCCTTTTCATGTTCGCTGTCGGTGAACTGTGGGGCTTTCTGCATATAGCTTATGAAAGTATCCTCAACAGCATCTTCTGCGTCTGCCTGATTTCTGAGCATGATAACGCAGTTTCTGAGCAGCATATCGCCGTATTTGTCAAGCGCTGCACGAATGCGGTCAGATGAAAGCATATTATCAGCTCCTTTTGTTTATTTGAGGCAACACCGTATAAAGAGTGCTGCCTTGAAGTCCGGTACCGAATGTCTTCACTTGGTACACGAATTGAAAATGTGTTTGGTCACAAAAATACAAAAAATATTTTGCTGACCATGTAGGGGATGCCGCCCTCGGCATCCCACAGCTGTATTATATATAAAGCAACAGGCGGCAAAACGCCGCCTCAGTCTGTTGAAAAAGTCGAAATTATTTCGTTAAGCAAGGGCTGTCGAGGGT
>JAKSQT010000014.1 GCA_024403995.1 Ruminococcus sp. | reverse complement strand
TTGTAGGGGACGGCGTCCTCGACGTCCCCAAATAAGTTTTTTGACACGCTGAGGGATACCAATAAAGGTATCCCTGTTTATCATATCGGGAGAGTTTGAATCATTTTGAGTTTGAATTTCTGTATTGTAAGAGCGTCGGTATTAGTCATGCCGTCATTTCCGATAACATCGGCATTTTTAGTGCCCTGAACCGTGATATGGCTTGGAGCAGAGCCGTTAATGCCGTATTTTCCGGGGTTTGCGATCGACTGCATTATAAGAACAACGTCCGAAAGGTCAACGCTTTCATCGCAGTTTGCATCGCCGATGGCATTAAATCTGCCTTTTTCGTCATTAGCCGTGATTTTGATGAAGCTGATATTTTTAGCAAGAGCATAACCGTGAACTTCAGACTGGTCGAAGCCGTAGATAGTATTTATTACAGCGTTGTCAATTGCTTCTGCCATACGTCTTGTAACGGGCGGCTTGACGATAAGCTCGGTTATTTTGCTGTCAGTGAAGATTCGGTAGCTGCATATACTGAGCTTTGACGGAATATTTATCCTTTTGATGTTCGGGCAGTCAGAGAATGCGCCGCTTGCTATCTCATTCATATTTTCGGGCAGCGTGATATATCCGAGGCTGGTGCAGCTTCGGAATGAATCGGAATAGATATCAGTCAGGCTGTCAGGCAAAGTAACGTATTTCAGTGCTGAACATTCCAGAAATGCAGAGTCTCCTACCACTTCAAGTGTATTCGGAAATTCAATTTCATTGAGTGATATGCAGCCTGAGAAAGCGAAACTTCCGATAGATGTCACACCGTCCGGAATAAGGACATACTCTAATTTTTCAAGTTCTGTAAAGCAGTATGACGGAATCTCAGAAATGCCCTGCGGCAGTTTTACTGATGAAAGCTTAAAGCATCTTGAGAAGTCGATAGTTCCGATTTTGTGAATTTTCTGAGGGAAAACTATCTCTTTAATTGTTATGCAGTAATCGGTGATATTGTTTCCGATCTCAGTAACACTGTCGGGAAGTATCAGCTTTTCAAGCTTGATGCAGCTATTGAATGCGCAGTCACCGATTTTGACAGTACCGCCAAGAAATGTTAACTCACTGAGCCGTAAACAGCCGCTGAAAGCACTGCTGCCTATCTCTTTCAGGGTATCAGGAAGCTTGACGGAAATGAGACCGGTGTTATTTTTGAATGCGTTGTCACAAATGCCTGCGACCTTATAGCTTTTTCCGTCGATAGTAACTGTATCAGGGAGAGTGATAGTTCCTGAACATTCAGACCCGTCCGAGATATAGGCTGCTTCGGAAACGATCTTATATTCAGGTTCAGCAATGTTATTGGTGATTTTTTGTTCGGCTGTCAGCGGTATGAATTCGATTCCCAGTTTTTGTGCAAAGGATTGTGCAGATGAACCGCTGAATCCGTAAATTTGTTTTAACCGGGAAGTATCAGGCAGGATATCCGCATTTATCTCAAGTTCCGGATTTTTTACAGTGATTTCGGAAGGCGCAGTTCCAAGAAAAGCATTTTTTCCGATTTTAACGAGATTTTCGGGAAGAACGATACTTTTCAGATCTTTGCATGAGTAAAAGCATCTTTCGCCTAAAATAATGGTACTTTCAGGAATATCCACAGAGCTGAGGCTTGTGCAGTTTCTGAATGCATCATCGCCGATTTTCAGGACACCTTCGGGAATGATGACTGTTTTAAGTTTTGAGCAGCCTGAAAAAGTCTGATCATCTATAGATGTGATGCCGACAGGCAGCTTTATTTCCTCAATTTCGGTGCAGTTTGCAAAGCTGAGTTTGTCAATGCTGTCTATTTTACTTGGGAAAACCACTGATCTTATGGAACTTCCAAAGATCAGACTTCCGAATTTGCAGCAGCTTTCAGGAAATTCAATATACTGCAGGCTGTCACAGTCGAGAAACGGATTTGTGCCTATTTCCTTGATGCCGTCAGGAATAACTACTTCTTCAAGATTGCCGCATGAGAAAAAGGTGAGGTCATTTATTTTTTTGATCGTATCAGGAAGCGTGACAGATCTTATATCATAGTTGTACTGCAAAGCCGGCGGTTCGATATCCGAAACGATATATTTCCGCCCTTTGTATATTACAGTCTGCGGAATGACAAGTTCTTCAGGAAACTGCTCTGTTCCGAGACAGTTCAGAAGCATCTCGGATGACCTTAGCGTAATAAAATTTGTATCATCATCAACAAGTTCAATGAATTCGATTCCGTATGTTCCGGCAAATATTTCTGCGGTTGAATTATGGTATCCCGTTACTTTCCTGAGATATGAATCATATCTGAAAGCATAACCAAAATCGTTCAGATCGGAATTGCGGACGGTAAGTTCTTCGATGCAGCATTTCTCAAATGAATTGTCTTCAAGAATTTTCAGATTTTTCGGAAGAACTACCGACTTCAGAGCCTGACAGTCGGCGAATGCACGTTCTCCGATATATTCTACTGAATCCGGGATACCAGCATCTGTGAGTGATTTACAGCCATTGAAGGTATTGTTTTCGATTCGTGTAATGCTGTATGGAAGAGTGATCTTTTCAAGTGAGGTACAATAGCTGAAAGCGTACTCGCTTATGGATACTACATCATCAGGCATATATACTTCTTTGAGAGCGCTGCATCCGCAGAATGCACAGCTTCCTATCTCTTTGAGTCCCTGTGGAAGAAATACGCTTTCAAGTTTCGGAAGTCCGCTCATCATATCGTCAGGCAGCACTGTCATGCCTTGCGGAAGTCTGACAGAGCGCAGATTTCTCATTTCCGAAAAATTCATGTCAAGCTGAGAATCAAGCTTTATCGGAAACAATATCTCAGAAATATTGATGCATTTGTCGATGGCGGTGTCATCAATTTCAGTCACGCTGTCAGGAAACAGTATTGCAGTAAGTTCCTCGCAGGCATAGAAAGCGTGTTTGCCGATTTTCTTTACACCGTATTCAATAGTCACGGATTTCAGGGCGGAGCAGTTTGCAAAGGCAGAAGCTTCGATCTCTCTTACCGAAGACGGAATCACGATGCTTTTCAGCTTTTTGCAGTCTAAAAATGCGCCGTAGCCAATAGTGACAACGTTTTCGGGAATTGTAATTGCTTCAAGTGAAGAACAGCCTTCAAATGTCGTATCATCGATAATAGTAACGGCAGACGGAATATTCACGCTTTTCAGCTTTTTGCAGTCTATAAAGGCACCGTAGCCTATTTCGGAAGTATTTTCGGGAAGAATTACTGTTTCAAGCGAAGAACAGCCTGAAAAAGCCTGAGTATCGATTTTTTTCAGTGTATCAGGCAGAGTCACGCTGCAAATCGTCTTGTTTCCTGAAAATACATTTGCAGAAATACCGGTTACAGTATATGTGATGCCGTCTTTTTCAAATGATGACGGAACATCAACATTTTCGGGCATCACAGATAAGCCGAGAAGTTCAAGCAATTCCTCGGCAGTCGTTATTGTTATTTCATTTTCTGTTTCAAGGCTTTCAGCCCGTGCATTCAGCGGCAAACCAAGACTGTGCTGTGGAATACCGTAATTTTCCAGCGGGCTGAAAAAAAGCAATGCTGCTGTAAAAATCGCAGCAGATCTATATAAGTTCATCTGATACATTCCTCCGATTTTAAGAACCTGTACACATCTGCGGCATGAGCCGTATTGTTGCAGATTCATAATGATTTCTTTCTGTAAACCGAAGCTGTCCGAGCGACAGTTCCATATTTTATGGTACTGTCAGTTCCCTCCCAAAAGGAAAACTGCGGTGTTGTATCATGTAAGAGCGTCAATGATGCCGAGCATGAATTTGCTTATTGTCAGTGCATCATTGTTGGTCATGCCGTCATTGTCTGAAACGTCGGCATTGATAATTCCCTGAGCAGTGATGTGATCATCGGCATAGCCGTTCAGACCGTATTTTGCAGGATTGGCAAGAGCCTGCATTATCATTACAGCATCAGCCATATTGACTGTTTCGTCACAGTTTGCATCGCCCTTCATATCGTTGGCTATGGCGGCGAATGCGATATCGTTTTTCTCAGCAAAGGACTGGGCTGAGGAATTCCTGAATCCGCATATCATACCGATACTGTCAGCAGACAGCAGAACAGAACCTATATCCTGAAGCATGGGATTTTTTATGGTGAGCTGTTCTATCCTGCACATAAGGAACGGAGTCTGACCGAAAGACGAAAGATTTTCAGGAAGAACTAACGAACGCAGTGAAGAACAGTTCATAAAAGCCTGTGAACCGATGGTTTTCAGCGATGTCGGCAGTATGACTTCCGAAAGGTTTATGCATCCGCTGAAAGTCTGCGGACAGACAGCGGTCACACCTTCCGGAACGGCAATTTCTTCAAGTGATGAACAGCTGAAAAATGCGCCTTCTCCTATTTCGGTCACGCTTTTCGGTATATCTATGTGTTTAAGGCTTGTACAGCCGAGAAAAGCGCTGTGTTCGATAATTTCAAGTCCTTCCGGAAGAAAGACCTCCTCAAGCTCCGTGAGTCCTCCGAGACACTGAAAATCCAGAACTTTCAGTCCCCGAGGCAGTACTATGCTCTTTAATTCCGTGCAGTCGGAAAAGAAAAGACTGTGTATTTCATCAACACGCTGCGGAAATTCAACCGAAACAAGGCTGCGGCAGCGGCAGAACGGAAGATCACCGATTTTGATAAGGCTCTGCGGAAGTTTTACAGATTCAAGACTGCTGCATGAGAAAAATACTTTTGTGCCGAGTTCTGTCAGTCCTTCTGAAAATTCTATGCTTTGCAAAGAAGTGCATTCAGAAAAGGCGTTGTCCCCGATAATTCTGACAGTTTCAGGAATTCTGAGCGATCTGAGCTGTTTCTCGCCTGAAAAAGCATTGCAGCCTATTCCTGCAACCGTATACTCTTTTCCCTGATAAGAAACGGTTTCAGGAATTGAAAAATCGGCGGGAATATCGTCATATCCAAGAATATCAGAATAATTGCCGCTGTCAAGTATGATGGATTGTGTTTCTGTTGAAATAGATAATTGTATGAGTGAGGAATTGTCTGAAGGGCAGGCGGATACTGAACCGAAAAGCATCAGTACAGCAGTTCCGAAAGCTGCCATAGATGAAACACTCATATAACTTCTCCTTTCATTTTGTCATTATGGGCATCTCTAAAAAACGTTCTAAGGCAATACCGTACAAAGTCACCAGACGTGCTTTGTGCGGTATTGTCATGAACTATTGCTCCGCCAATTAAGTCTTGAATATTTTATGCGAAGTAATGAAGGAGAAAGTCAAGGAAGAAAGCCGCAGGAATACTTACGTATTTCAAGGTTTTCTGACGCAGAATTTCTTCTTCAGGACAAGCAGAAAAATTTAAGATTTAGTTGGTGGAGCAATATGTACAGTGTTTTGTTATTTCTGAACTTCAGGAAGCTGTTTTATTACGTTGAGCATGAATTTCTGGACAGCAAGTGCGTCATTATTGGTAACACCGTCGTTTTCTCCCGAAACATCGGCGTTTTTTTCTCCCTGAAATGTGATATGGTTTTCATATGTGCCGTTGATTCCATATCTGTCAGGTGAAACGACAGACTGCATGATAAGAACAACGTCGGCAAGATTTACTATGCCGTCGCAGTTTGAATCGCCTGCCGCATTATATCCATCGGTCGAATCATCAAGGTGTATTTCGATAAAACCGATATTATTCTGTCTGGCGGCTTCTTCTGCTGATGTATCAGGCAGACCGTATATCTTTTCGATAGGCGAGCCTGCAACAGCTTCCGAAAGTTTAGAGACATTCGGACTTTTTATGATAAGCTCACGCAGATTGCTCTGACAGAAGGCATTCTTTTCGATCATGTCAACATTTTCGGGAAGAACAAGAGTTGTAAGCTTAGGACATTCTGATATCACGGCATACGGGATATACTTAGTGCTGCTGCTTAGTGAGATATATTCAAGATTTTTCAGTGACGATATTCCGTTTGAAGCAATATCGAAAACTTCATGCGGCAGTTTCAGTTCTTTAAGTTTGGAACATTTTTTCAGCTCCACAGAATTCTGTATCACTGCGTTTTCAGGATAGCTTATATTTTCAAGATTTTCACATTCTGAAACAAGGGCATTTCCGATATGCTTGACATTTTCAGGAATTGACAGCGTTCTCAGCATTTTACAGCCACGGAATGCATCGGAACCGATATACTCAAGACTGTCAGGAAGGCTGACAGCAACTAATTCAGTACAGTCACGGAAAACATCATTGCCGATCTCCGTCAATTCACTTGGAAGGTGAATATAGCTTAATTCAGCACATTCACGGAAAGCATCGGATCGAATTGTTTTAAGTGTTTCGGGAAGATAGATATTTTTCAATTTCAGACATTTACGGAATGCACTCTGACCGATTTCGTCCAGTGAGCCTGAAATTATGACAGATTCCAGTGAGACACATTCGCTGAAAGCATTTTCACCGATCGTTTTGAGATTTTCAGCGAGAATGACTTTGTTTAAAGAGCTGCATTGGCGGAATGCATTGGACTGTATCTCTGTCAGATGTCCGGGAAATTTCACATCAGTCAGTTTAGAACATCCCCCAAATGCGCCTGAACAGATCTTTTCCACATTTTCAGGAATAGTAACTGACTTTAGAGCTTGACAGTAATTAAATGCATTGCTGTTTATCTGTGTTAATGAACGTGATAACTTGACGTTTTCCAGTTCAAGGCAGTGACTGAAAGCATCGCTTTTTAAAGTTTTTATTCCGTCAGGCAGAACGATCATTGTAAGTGAATGGCATGAGTCAAATGCACTTTCGCCTATTTCAGACACTGAATCGGGAATAGCTATAGAACGCAGACAGTTGCAGTTTGAGAAAGCAGAATCATCGATAAGAGTAAGTTTATCAGGAAGAGCAACACTTATAAGTTCCGCACAGCCGTAAAATGTATAGGGTTTGATCTCTGTCAGCTCGTTCGGGAGAGAAACTTCCTTTAGTCCTCTGCATCCGCTGAAAGCAAAGCTTCCTATTTCGGTAACGCTTGCCGGAATGATTATCTTCTGGATATTTGAACACTGCTGAAAAGCGTTGTTGCCGATTTTTTTGATACTATTGCCATTCATAGTGATCTTGTCAAACTGGTTGCAGTTCTGGAAACAGGAATCACCGATAGCTGTGATAACATATTCTTTTCCGTCAATAGTGAGCTTTTCAGGAATCACCAGTTCATTGCTTTTTTCGGATTTTGCTATATGGCTGATGAGAAAATCAGCCGAATAGATAGTAATTTCGCCGCTTTCAGGGTAATTTTCGTCCTGAAACTTAATGAAAGCTGTCCTGTGACCAAGATTGCCGGCAAAATTATGGGCTGTTGAATTGTCATATCCGTAAACTATGTTTATACGGCAGTTTCGGAATGCATTGAGAAGATTTTCGGTTTCGGCTGAATAAAATGTTAATTTATCGAAATGGTTGCTTTCAAAGGCATATGAACCGATTTCTTCCAAGCCTTCCGGGAAGACAGCAAATTTTGTTCCTGAACATGAACTGAATGCCTTTTCACCTATCACTTTGATACTTTGCGGAATATTGTAGCTGCTCAGTACGGTACATTTTTGGAAAGCCGAATTTTCAATAAGTGTCACGCTGTCGGGGATTTCCAGAGCTTCAAGGGCAGAGCAGTTCTCAAAAGCAGATGTACCGATCGCTTCAAGTTTATCAGGAAGATCGACATTTTTAAGGGAAGTGCATCCGCTGAAAGCTTCTGCCGGTATTTCAGTGACACCGTCAGGAAGACTGACTGTTTCAAGATATTGCATATTCTTGAAAAGGAAAGGTTCCATTGTTGCTTTACTGTCAGAAAAATCAACTTTTTTCAGCTTTGGACATGATTGAAATGGCTGTTTGCCGGTTAAAGTTTTCAGACTTGAAGGAAATGTTATCTCCTCAAGATCGGTACAGTCCGAAAATGTGCATTTGCTGATCTCTGTTAATCCTTCGGGAAAAACAATTGAAACAAGTCCGCTGCCTGAAAAGGCATAGTCTTCAATTGCCGTAAGCTCGGGCGGAAGATCAAGAGACCTCAGTGCAGGACATTCGCTGAATGCATAAGCCATGATCGCTTTGAGGCTGTCGGGAAGTGACACTGATTCAAGTGATGTACAGCCACGAAAAGCATTTGTTTCAATGCTTTCAACGCCGTCAGGGATGGTGATATTTTGTAATCCGCATTTTTGAAATGTGCTTTCTTCAATTCCGGATATTCCTGACGGAAGTCTGAGCGTTTTAAGAGAGACGCAGTTACAGAAAGCATAGCCTCCTATAGAAATAATGCTGTCAGGCAGAATGACCGATTCAAGCTTGGATAAATAGCTGAATGCATTATTTTCTATTACCTCAGTTCCTTCAGAGATGATGACCTCCCTGATATTAAGGCAGTTCAGGAATATCTCACTGCTGATCGTTCTGAATGAGCCGGGGAGTGTGATGGATGTTAATGCCGAATCAGACAAGGCACTGCTGCTGATCGAAGTTATGGTATATTCCTTTCCGTTGTATACGGCAGTTTCCGGAATTATAAGCTGTGCAGGCAGTGCATCAGTTTGCAGGATATCGAGCAGCATTTGCTTTGATTTGATTTTCAGAGTATCCGATGATGCAGGTGTTTCGGAATTGTCCGTTTCTTCTGCCGAAACATTTACAGGCAGAAAGAGTGACGGCGGTGAGAGGACAGCCGCATCAGATGAACCAATAAGCATGAGTGCAGATATGCACGCTGCGGTTATTTTTTTTGAATTCATTTTATATCCTCCGATATATTGAAATACAGTTTTAAAGTATTTCACTTTTCAGAATCTGTATTTCAGAAAAAAGTGCAGGCATCACTGAATAGTGACATTCTGAAAAAAGATTCCATGCATCGCATAAAGAACGTGCGGTGCATTTAAGGCAACACCGCACATTCTTTGTGCGGTGTTGCCTTTAGTATAGCTGAATGCATCAACTCCTATTTCCGTGACTCCCTCCGGAATTGTCAGTTCTGTGAGACCGCAGAAGGAAAATGTTGAATCTTCAATTTTTGTAATGCCTGACGGCTGTTTTATGCTTTTGAGATTATTACAGTTATTAAAAGCCGATTTTCCAATTCTTGTCATGCTTTCAGGAATTTCGACAGATTCAAGAAATAAGAAACCGGAAAAAAGTGTGATCATCGATCTCGGTGATACCGTCAGAAATAGTGACAGATTTGATTAAATACTGACAATTTCTAAAAGTTGAATCGCTGACGGTTTTGAATGATTTTGGGATAGTGACAGCTTCTATGCCTAACTCTGTGTAACATTCGCTGTTGACATCTGTAATTGTATATTCTTTTCCGTCAACGGTGACTGTTTCAGGAACCACCTGTTCCTTCTGACCTTCTTCAAAGCCAATATACTTTTTCAACTGATCGGTATTTTGTATGAAAAGTTTATTTGTTTCTGTCTGTTCAGTTGTTTCTGCTGATGCCGTAAAATACGGTGTGACAGCAAGAAACGGGATATTTGCTGCTGCAATGATCATAGCAGCGGTGAAAGAAATGATTTTTCTAAAACTCATTTTTTATTTCCTCCACCTTATAAATATATTATAAAAATTTATCATTGTAAAAAATTCAGCATAATCTGTATTCTCTTGCATTAACAAATTTTCTACGATATGTGGATTATATCACAAAGATAATGTTTTGTCAATATTTATTTGTGAATTAATATGATTATTTAATATGTTATTGACGGAAAAGTTGGCTGTAATATATAAATTCAAGAATAAATGCAATATAGACATATAAAAAATAATATGCAGAAACTACTTGACTATTTTCAGCAAATATGCAATAATTAAAATGTTATGGCAATGCTGCATGATTCAGCTTCGGCGCAGAATTGTGACATCAAAGTTTTATCGGGAAATGCTGACTGAAATACAGTCACATCCGACAGAAAGAGAGGAAAAATATGTTTATTAAATATCTGGCAACTTTTTTGATTTCAATGGTTCCGATCGTTGAACTGAGAGGCGGAGTGCCTTTTGGAGTAACGGCAGGTCTTGACTGGTACAAAGTGCTTCCTTTGTGCATGATAGGCAACATGATTCCCGTTCCGTTTATATTCTTTTTCGCAAGAAAAGTTCTTGAATGGGGCAAGGATAAGCCTGTTATCGGCAAATTCTTTACATGGTGTCTTGAAAAGGGCGAAAAGGGCGGCAAGGCTCTCACAGAAAAGGCAGGAAAGGGAATGTTTCTTGCACTTCTTCTTTTTGTTGGAATCCCGCTTCCGGGTACAGGCGCATGGACGGGGACACTTGCTGCAAGCTTTCTCAATCTTGACTTCAAGAAAAGCGTTGTTGCCGTAGTCCTCGGCGTTCTCCTTGCAGGCATTATTATGACTATCGTCAGCCTTCTTGGATTATCTGTTTTTACAGCAGTCAAATAAATGCGCCGACATTTTCGGGACAGTTCCATAAATCAAGAGATCCCCGATTTGCTGGTAAATCGGGGATTTTGTTATTGAATGATATTTAAGGCAACACCGCACAAAGATTGTGCGGCAGAAACGAAGTCAGATTTTTCGTCAGAGTGCATAAAAACGATGCAGGAATACTATCGTATTGCAAGGAGTTTTTGTGTGCTATGACGGAAAATAGCGCCCGAAGGAAGTGCCCTTGGGGTACAAGTTTATGACGTACAAAGTCGTCAGACGTGCTTTGTGCGGTGTTGCCTTAAGAAAGCGCAGACAAAACATGGCAAGCAATGTCGGGCGCTGACACAGCAGTTATGATATACTATATACAGCGGAGGAAAGCAGTATGGAATGGATGAAAGCAATACAGAGTGCAATTGAGTTTATAGAGGAGCATATCACTGAAAATATTACGGCAGATGATGTTGCAGATCATGTTTTTATGTCGTCGTTCTATTTTCAGAAGGGATTCAGTATGCTTTGCGGTTTTACGGTAGCGGAATATATAAGAAACCGCCGTCTTGCTCTTGCAGGCGTAAAAATTGTCTCAACGGAGGACAGAATAATCGATATTGCACTTGAATACGGCTATGATTCACCCGACAGCTTTGCCAAAGCATTTACACGTTTCCACGGCGTATCACCGTCAGCGGTACGCAGGGGAGAGAGCGGAGTTAAAACTTTTGCTCCGCTTAAAATCGAATTTACATTGAAAGGCGGTTATCTCATGAACTACAAGATCGAAAAGAAGGAAAGCTTTACCGTTATCGGTTCGGCAAGGACTTTCAGCTATGAAAACTGCAAAGAGGAAATTCCGAAGTTCTGGAAAGAGCATTATGAATGCGGAAACGGAAAATATGTATGCGGAATGTTCGGGGTAAACATTGATCCTCAGATGGGAGAAAGCAGCTTTGAGTATCTCATCGCTGATATCTGCGATTCGTCGGCTGAAATTCCCGAAGGCTTTGTAACAAGGACGATTCCTGAATTTACATGGGCGGTTTTCTCGTGTGACGGCGCTATGCCAGATGCTTTGCAGGATGTGAACAAGAAGATATTTTCTGAATGGCTTCCGGCACTGAAGGAGTATGAGTTTGCGGCAGGCTATTGCATTGAGATGTATGATGATGCTTCAAAATATCCAAAGGGAACGCTGGATGAGAATTATCATGCCGAGATATGGATTCCTGTAAAGAAAAAATAATGGGCATCAGACTGGAACGGAGACCGAGGTCTCCGTTTTTATTTTGCACCCTGAATCAACCTGAAAACCTGTTCAACTGTATCGGCAAGATTTTTTTCTGCATTTTCTTTGTCCATTGCCTCACTGAGAGTCGTCACGCTTCTGAGGACGGGGAAAAACGCATCAATGCCATGTGAATTGCATAGCTGTGCGCCATTTCCGACAGAGCCGCAGAACGCAATAACAGGTTTGCCATATTTTTTAGCAGTCTGAGCAATACCAACGGGGGCTTTTCCCATTGCTGTCTGAGCATCAAGACAGCCTTCGCCTGTTATGACGATATCTGCATTACGGATATCATTTTCAATGCCTGTTTCACGCATTACAAGGTTTATTCCCGATTCAAGTTCTGCGCCGAGAAAATACATCAGCGCAAAGCCCATTCCGCCTGCCGCACCTGCGCCTGCCGTATCTGCATCGGCATCAGGATTGTATGTCTTGGCAATTTCTGCGTATTTTCTGAGATATCTGTCCATTTCGGATATCATTTTTTTATCCGCACCTTTCTGAGGGGCGAATACTGCACTGCATCCGTTTTCGCCGCAGAGAGGATTGTTTACGTCACACGCCGCAAAAAATTCGCATTCAGCAAGTTCAGGCATCACGTTGTCAGATGAGATCTCAGCAAGTTCCGAAACACCTTCTGCGCCGTATTTCACCTGATGTCCGTTTTTATCGAGCATATCAAAACCAAGAGCCTGCAAACAGCCGATTCCGCCGTCATTTGTGGCACTTCCGCCGATACCGATGATAAATCTGCGGCAGCCGTTTTCTATTGCATCACGTATCAGTTCGCCTGTGCCGTATGTTGTTGTATGCATCGGGTCACGCTCACTGTTCTGTATCAGTGTGATTCCCGAAGCTGCTGCCATTTCGATGACAGCCGTTCTGTCAGAGAGAATGCCGTATTCTGCGGAAATTTTTCTGCCGATCGGATCGGTGACGATGATTTTCCGGTATGTTCCGCCGAGTCCTGAAACGAGAGCAGAGCACGTTCCTTCTCCGCCGTCTGCAAGTGGTTTTACTGTCACTTCGGCATCGGGAAAGACACGTTTTATGCCTTCGGATGCGGCTTTTCCTGCCTCAGTTGAGGTGAGGCTGCCCTTGAATGAATCTATTGCGATAACTGCTTTCATTGTAATACTCCTGTCGTTTTTTCAGTACAGCACAAAGAATATGCTGTCTTTATTATACTGCATATCGGCAGATTTTTCAAGGTATTGCTTTGCTGACTGCATTGTTGCCGTGATACTTGACATAGGTATTGACGGCATTGAACATTTGTGCTATACTGTATACTATTGCTCCACCAACTAAATCTTGAATTTTTCTGCTTGTCCTGAAGAAGAAATTCTGCGTCAGAAAACCTTGAAATACGTTAGTATTCCTGCGGCTTTCTTCCTTGACTTTCTCCTTCATTACTTCGCATAAAATATTCAAGACTTAATTGGCGGAGCAATACAAAATAAAAAAGGGGTGTTTTTTTATGTCATTTATAGGCAATCTTCTCTGGTTCATTCTGGGAGGCTTTGTTTCGGGGATCACATGGCTTATTTCAGGAATTTTCTGGTGCATTACGATCATTGGAATACCTGTTGGTCTGCAATGTTTCAAGTTTGCAGGTCTTGCCTTTTTCCCGTTCGGAAAGAAAGTGACTTATCCAAGTACAGGTGCAGCTTCAACTATTCTGAACATACTCTGGATAATTTTTTCGGGAATATGGCTCGCAGCTGGATTTGCACTTATCGGGATCATTTTCTGCATTACAATTATCGGTATCCATTTCGGCAAGCAGTATTTCAAGTTTGCACAGCTTGCCATTTCACCATTTGGTGCTGTTATTGAATAATGATGAGGGGGTTCATAGACTATGCCTTCTGATTGGAATCCGTGGCACGGCTGTACAAAAATCAGCGCAGGCTGTCTGCACTGCTATGTCTACAGACAGGACGAAATGTACGGCAGCAGCACCGCAAGCAGTTTATGCCGCAGAACAGCTAATTTTGACCTGCCGGTAAAGCACAGGCGTGACGGAAGCTATAAACTGCCGTCTGGAGAAATGATATTTACCTGTTTTACGTCGGATTTTCTGCTGAAAGATGCGGACGGATGGCGGCAGGAGTGCTGGAAAATGATGCGTGAGAGGTCTGACTGCCTGTTCTGTTTTTTCACAAAGCGAATTGACAGGCTTGAAGAATGTCTGCCGCCTGACTGGGGTGACGGATACGACAATGTGATGATAGGCTGTACAGTTGAAAATCAGGACAGGGCGGACTATCGTCTTCCTATTTTCCGCAAGCTGCCGATAAAGCATAAAACTATCGTAGCCTCGCCGCTTCTTGAGGGGATTGATATGTCAGAGTATCTTGATGACAGCATCGATGAAGTATCAGTTGGCGGTGAATCAGGATATAATGCCCGTCCATGCAATTATGAATGGGTTCTTGACATCCGCAGGCAGTGTGTTGAGAAAAATGTGCCGTTCAGATTTCACCAGACAGGTGCAAATTTCATCAAGGACGGCAGGCGTTACAGGCTGAAACGTGCTCTCCAGCGTCCGCAGGCTCAGAAGGCAGGCATCAATTTTCTTATCAATGACAGGGAGATTCTGCTGTTGGAGAAAAATGATGAAAACGATGAGTGTCAGCTGAAATTTGATATATAAGGCATCACCGTACAATCTTTGTGCGGTATTGCCTTAAAACAAAACCGATATGAACGAGCTGTCCATATCGGTTTTTATTATTTTATGTGCTGCTGAAGTATTTTTTCAGCCTCATCAATAACTGACTGCGGAGCTTTCTTTTTCAGCAGTTCCCAGTCAGGACGGCGGCTGTCAGTATTATGACTGTCAGAACCAAAAATAATGCTGTGCTCTGATTTTATCAGCTTTTTCACAAAATGCCGTTCATGAAAATTGCCGAATGCCTCGTTATTGATCTGAAAAATGGCATTCATGCCAAGTATCATTTCCATCTGCTCTTTTGAATAATCATCGATATATCGGTGAATGTGAGCGATAACGGGTTTGAGTTTGTATTCAGCGCATATGTTGTGAATCTCCTCTGTCATCCACGGTGCAAAGCCTGTATACGGAAATTCAAGGAGAATAAGGTCTGTATTCTGAACTGCAAGTTTTTCGATGCCTTTCAGCTTTGATATTCCGTGTTCTATGGCTACTTCTGCGCCAAGCAGCATATTTTCAGGTGAACCGATCAGTTCATATGCTCTTTGTCTTTTTTCAAGAAACTGCTCAACATTTTCATAGCGGTGGGCATAGAAATGAGGGGTTGCGACGATTCGGTCAATCCCCTGATCTTTGAGCATTTCAAGCATTTCATGTGACATTTCCGGGCTTTTGCTCCCGTCATCTATTGACGGGAGTATATGAATGTGAAAATCGGTCATGTCTTAGCCCTTTGATTCTGCCTTCATTTTAGAATTTTCGCCATATGTTTTGTAGCTGTTATAATAATTGTATCTGTACTTCTTGCCGTACATAACGCCTGACTTTCTCTTTATTCTGTTGAGGACAAAACCAAGCATTTCCATATGAGCCATTTCTGATTTGCTGACGAGGTTTCTGATGTCTTCATCGGTAGTATATCCGCTTCTTACAACGGTAAGCATACCGGCAACATTCTGGCTGAGGTTAAGTGTATCCGAAACAACATTTACAGGAGGTGAATCTATGATAATGACATCATACTGAGAACTAAGCTCCTCAAGCATACCGGCAGTTCTTGGCGAGCAGAGAAGTTCAGAAGGATTAGGCGGTATCGGGCCGCTTGTCATAACGCTGAGTTTTTCCTTGGAAGTTTTCTGGATGCATTCATTGATACCATTCATTTTTGAAAGTACGGAAGAAAGACCTCTTTCGTTTTTGACTGAGAAGATCTTATGCTGGACGGGCTTTCTCATGTCAGCATCTATGATGAGTACATTTTGTCCCTCGTCAGCCATTGTGACAGCGATGTTTGCAGCAGTAGTTGATTTTCCCTCGTCAGGATTTGAGCTTGAAATGATAAAAGCTTTCTTTTCAGAAGTTGAGATCGCAAATGAAATATTAGTTCTGAGTGATTTGAAGCTTTCAACAACATTGAAGGGGATATCGTCTCTCAAAAGTGAAAACTTTTCTTCATTTTCTTTTTTGTTTTTGGATTCAGGGAGTTCATCTATCTCACCGAGTATTGCCTTGCCGTATTTCTTAGAAAGAGCTTCGGTGGATTTGATGGTATTGTCAAAGAAATCGATGATGAAAATAATGAATGCCGAGATCATCATAAGACCGATTCCGCCAAGAGCGGCATTTTTTGTCTTGTTGGGACCGACAGGAGACGGATAGATCTTTGCAGTGTCTATGGACTTTATTTCTCCGACACCAATGGCTTTCTGTGCGAAGGAATTTGCCTGTTTGCAGAGCTCATTGCAGACTGCTGCGGAAAGTTCCGCATTTTTGGTAGTAGCACTGATTGTGATCGCACTTGTGTCAGTGACCGAGCTTATAGCGATACATGAAGCAAGTGAAGAAGGTCTGATATTACCGTTGCTGACTGAAAAACTGTCGGAAATAACCGAAGAATCAAACTGTTTTGAAAGAGCCTTTCCTACAGACTCCATTACGGCATCGTCTTTCAGAACCTGAATATATGTATTGATAAGCTGCTTTGACTTGCTTATATCATTGTATGAATTTTCATCGGTGATGCCGATATAGGTCTGGACATACATGGAAATATGCGATGAATACTCAGGGGCAACGAGAAAATGAGTATATGCATATGCTGCACCGCCACCGACTATAAGTGAGATGATCAGCACCCACAGATGCTGCAAATAAAGCTGAATGAGGTCTTTGATAGAGATTGTTGAGTTATCGTCCATTTGGTTTTTAGCTCCTTTTACTGATAAAATTCGTAATTCTCCTTATGCTCTTATAAGGACATTGTTATTGTATTCCTCTGGGGTCGTGAATGTAGGCACCATATCATGAAGTGCGTCAACGGCACTCTTGACATTGTTTTCAAGTGCGGCATCACGAAGTTCTGCAAGCTTCATAGGAAAAACAGACTCATTTATTTCTATCTGTCTGCCGATGAATATGAGTTTATTGCTTGTCTTCTTCAATCCCTCGTCATTCATGAGGAGTTCTTCCTTGATTTTCTCACCTGGTCTTAGTCCGGTGAACTTAATTTCAACGTCTTTATACGGGACTTTTCCGTACATTCTTATGAGGTTTTCAGCGAGTGTGACAATTCTTACAGGCTTACCCATATCGAGGACGAAAATTTCGCCGCCTTCTGCAATTGCAGCAGCCTCCATAACAAGGCTGACTGCCTCAGGAATCGTCATAAAATAGCGGATGATATCAGGGTGGGTTACCGTGACAGGTCTGCCCTGTTCGATCTGACGTTTGAAAAGCGGTATAACTGAGCCGTTTGAACCGAGTACATTGCCGAACCTTGTGGTTACGAATTCGGTTTTGCCCTCGTGCTGCTGTGAAAGATACTGTACGATCATTTCGCAGCATCGTTTTGAAGCACCCATGACGTTTGTCGGGTTGACGGCTTTATCGGTGGATATCATGACAAATTTCTCAGCGTTGTGGAACTGTGCAAGAGTTGCGACATTGAAAGTTCCGACAACGTTGTTCTTGATAGCTTCCATAGGGGATACTTCCATGAGAGGTACGTGTTTATGAGCTGCTGCATGGAAAACTATCTGCGGCTTATATTCGCTGAATATCTGGTTCATTCTGTGGTAGTCACGCACTGAAGCAATGATGGTAGTGAAATTGAGATCGTCACCGTGCTCCATTTTAAGTTCCTGTTGGATATCATAGGCATTATTCTCGTAAATATCAACGATGATGATCTGTTTAGGGTTATATCTTGCGATCTGGCGCACAAGCTCCGAACCAATTGAACCGCCGCCGCCAGTTACCATGCAGACCTTGTCGCCGATGAAATTCTTAATGTCCTGATTATCAAATTTTATCGGGTCACGTCCGAGGAGGTCTTCAACCTTTATGTCACGTATCTGGTTAAGGAGCGTAGGCTTGTCCTCGTCAAAGATAAGCGAGCCTATGAACGGAAGAACTTTGACAGGGATGTTTGTTTCTGAACAAATTTTCAGTATACGCTGTCTTTCTTCGTCAATGCATGAAGGAATTGCAAAGATTATCTGTTTTACCTTATATGCTTCAACATATTTTTTTATCTCAGATGTTCTTCCGACGATCATTACATCTTCGATTGATTCGCCGATAATGCTGTCATTGTCGTCAATAATGCAGACAGGATCATATATTGCCGATTTCTTTTCTTCTTCGATCTGCGACTTCTGAGCGTTATGTATCTCTCTTATCATCATTTTTGAAGCCATTCCGCCGCCGATGAACATAGTTCTGACACGGCTGCTGTCATTATTGCTGATATGAGTCAGTTCGATGAACGTTGTTTTGAAAATAAACCGGAAAAGGCAGATTCCGATAATGGAAACGGCTGCCTGAACAAGACTGTAATGAAACAGGCAATTTTTCTCGGCAACATAATATATCGTTGTACTGCTTGCAATTCCGACAAGTATTCCGCAGACACAGGAAAGGTAATCCTTTGATTTGAAGTAACGCCAAAGCTTGCTGTAAGCTCCGCACATAAACAGTGCAAGGAAACAGCAGATAACGCTTATAATGATCGAGACGATGAAAACATCTTTTTTATAGTTAAAAATGAAATTGGAAATAAGTGATGCTACAGTGATAATGAATGCATCCGCAACTGCAAGTGCGGCTTTTCTGAATTTGAAACTTTGAATCAGGTCCTTCATTAGTATCTCTCCGATTTTATGACAGCATTTTATAAAGCTGTTATTAATACAAATATTTGTGCGATGTTTCCCCGTTTATTCAGCGTGATAAATATACTGCTGATTATGCAGAATGATAAAAAAAGCCTTCTGCTTATAGTATCCCTTTTTCACTATATCCCAATATATGATTTCTCATACATTTATAATTATAGTACATTATATATTGCTTTGTCAAGACGTTATATAAGAATTATTACATTCTGTAGTATTGCACTATTGCTTGATTTATCGGATAGTGTATTATTATAACAAAAGTACAAAATGAATTAGTTTATCTATTTGACATAGTGACTTCGGATACATTATGATTCAATTTTTGTTTGTTGACATAATATTTTTTAAGTGATATAATTGCTTTAAAGGAGAAGTGGCGAAAAATGATTAAACTGAATGAATATAACAAACTAAAATTTTTTGCTGATAAGCTTGGAATATATCCTCTTTCAATAGTTGAAAAAATGCAGAGCGGAGAGGTATTTGCTGATGATGCTGAAGATCCTTCGGCTGTTCTTTTCTGGCATTACTGCGGCTTTGCATATATCTCAGGCAATTACACTGAGGATTTTGTCAATGATGTTTTATCTTTGATGCGCTGTCCAACTTCAAATCACAGCGGCAGACTTGTTCTTCATACTCAGAATGATGCCGAATTATCTCGCCTTATCCTCAGAAACAGCGATATACAGCAAAAAGAGCGGTATTGCTTTGAGTTTGCAGAAAGAAAAACTCCTCTCCAGCCACTCAGCACTCCGCTCAGGCTTGTGCGTATTGATGCACAGAATTATTACCTTCTGTGCGGCAGAATCACGCCTGTGTTTTCATGGGAGTCAAAACAGGCTTTTTTGAAAAATGGCTTTGGCTGGTGCATACTGAACGGCAGTGAATTTGCCGCCTGCGCCTTTTCAGCCGCAGTATCCTCGGAATTTGTGGATATCGGCGTTGAGACTGCACCTGCATATCAGGGAAAAGGACTTGGAAAAATCGTAGCATCTGCAATGATCGATGAGATCCTGAAACATGGGAAAAAGCCGCTGTGGGAATGTAATTCCACAAATGAAGCCTCAAAACGGCTTGCGCTCTCGGCTGGTTTTGAGATAAGCGGAACTCATCCGATGTTTACACTGTAAAATGGGAATGCCGTACCAGACAAGCTGATACGGCATTTTTTTAATGAAAGCGAAGTATTTGTCACATTAAAGTCAGATACGTTAAATGTTTTATATAGCAGCAATATTTCACTGCACAACGTATATTATGTACCTGTATTTCCATGTATTTATAATACCACATTCTTAATATTTTGTCAATATTCTATTAACAGAATGGATATATTTTGTTTTTATGTGGATTTAGAATTTGTTCACATACGAAAGGAGAACATAATGAAAATTGAAACACAGAGGCTTTTTCTCAGAAGGGGTTTTTAGAGGTGCCCTCATACATGAAAAGCACAAATGTTCCGTCAGCACGGACTGCTATGGCTTATGGTGCTGAATATGACGGAGAATATGCCGACAGCGAAAACGGTACGACAAAAGTCTATGCTATTGCCCGTGAAAAATGGTGCAGGATGTTCACATAAAGATGCATTCTATGCTGTCGGGAATGAATAGTATGAAAAATGTATTGATTTTTGGTTGGTTTTCGATTATACTGAGATACAGAAAGGGGATGACAGGATGAAAATAAAACTGATGGTCAGCGACGGAAAATATGACAGAATTGCCGCTGAACTGATACAAAAAGGCTTTGAGATAGATGATGAAGCTGATTTTATTCTGTCGGAAAATAATTTCTGTGCGGAGCATATAATAGGCAGGCGAAATGACGAGATATTCCGCCTGAAAACTGACAGCATCTCACATATCGAAAGCTTTGCACATGATGTTGTTGCACATTCGGGCGGGGAAGAATACCGCCTGAATGAGTGCCTGAGGCGTATGGAGGAGCTTCTTGACCCGAAAAAATTCATCAGAGTGAGCAATTCGGTCATAGTTTCCGTGAACCATATAAAAAGTATCAGACCTGCGCTGTCGCAGAAATTCGTGCTTACGCTCACGGACGGCTCAAAGGTCGATGTCACACGTACTTACTACAATATTTTTCGTGATTTCCTTGGAATATGAGGGGGGACAGATATGGGTGTTATTGCATTTTATATTATTATCGGCGGTTTAGTTTTGGGTTCGTCTTTTGTATACACTCTGGTATACAATAAAAAAATAAATGCCCGTCTGAAAGATATTCAGGCAGAGCATAAGAAAATGTCTGTACGCATGATGTCGCCGCTGAAATTTACACTGATAGTAGTGCTCACTCTGCTTTTTGCTTACTGCATACTTATTCTGGCTTTCAAGATCAGTCAGGAAAAAATGAAAGGAAGCGAGAAAATTGTCCTTGATGTGGAAAGTTATTCCGACGAGAAAATTGACGGCAGCATGGTTTCATATTTCGATGCTGAGAAAGATATTCCAGGATATACGAGAAAAGTTACTGAAAAGGACGACTTCCGATTTGTGATATATGAGAATTCATCACATAAAAGGGATTTCCCTGAAATTATTGCCTATGCGGATTATACCGGCAGCCGCAGCGCAAGCGAATATGAATATAGATATAATTACATGGCACATGCTGGCGTGTATCCCATTGCTTCAGGCAGTGAAAGATCTTTTGCCGAGGTCAACGGAGTGTGGTTCACTATTGAGGCACAGAACATTAAAAGTGAGGTTTATTTAAGCTATGCCATAAAAGATGAGGACGGAATACTGGCTGAAAGCAGAACGCTCGCCGTTCCTGTTCACTATGATGTTCATGATGAAGATGAATAAAGGCAATGGAATTATTTATATCCGAAATCAGGCTGTTCATTGAGTTTCGGGCATACTCCGCTGCAGCGCATTGAGAAACTGTCATTCATTCCGATGATGATATGGTCAATAAGTATAGTTCCGAGGGCGTTGAGAACGGATATCATTTTTTCAGTAAAAACTATATCATTTTCAGATGCATTAGCATTTCCGATAGGGTGATTGTGAGCCACAAACACTCTGTCGGCTTTGTTTTTTATGATAAAATCGGCTATCATGCGGTTTGATGCCATAACGCTCATCATGCTGCCTTTGACGATATTGCTTACTGATGCGATTCTGAAATTTTTACCGACTGATACAATGACAAAATTTTCTCTTTCCGCACCTGTAAAAAGCTGTGTAAAAAAAGCTTTTGCCATGTCAGAAGTTCTCAGATTGCTGATAGTGTTGAAATTGCGCTGATAAACATTTGACATGGCAGAAATGATCTTCAGCAGAACAGCCGTTGACTGGTCTGTGCCTGAACTGATAAGGAACTCCGTATCCGCATCTGCTGCTGCCTTGAAGCTTCCATAGTCATTATAGAGCTTTTCAGAATCAGCCTTTGCCGAATAACTTATGAGAAGTTCAAAATATTCCCTGTCACTGAGGGATTCTCCGCCTTCGTTCAGGAATTTTTCGATATATTCGTTAATTTTCTCGTTTTTCATATGTCACCCGTCCTCAGAAACTGAATGCGCCGTGTTTATGCATGGAATAGGCATTTCCTCCTCCGCAGACCACAAAATCAAGAAAATCAATGCCGAGCATTTCGCTGACTTCCGCAAACATTTTTGCAGTCATAAAATCATATTGTTTAGGGAATGTACAGCTTTCGGCATGATTTACGCCCACGATAAGACGATATGTCTTGTTTTTAAGAAGCATTCCGACAAGTTCACGGCGTGTGATTCTGCCGGTTGCTATCTGTTCGTTTGTCAGTGTTACCGTACCGAGAAGTTCGAGGGAAGCACCAACTGTCATAAGGACACAAATCTCGGATGAAGTATTGCCGAAATAACTGCGGAAATAATCTTCAATTACTGCATATGATGTGAAAATTTCATTTTTCTGTGACGTATCGAGATAACGCCTTACTCCTTCAAGCAAAATCTTCAGATAAAGTGCCGATTCAAGACCTATGCCTTCAACCGTCTGAAGTTCATCGATATCAGCATTGAGCACTCCGCTGATATTTTTGAATTTTTCAATCAGTTCATGTGCAATTGAATTTGTGTTTACAAGCGGTCTGACATAAAAAAGGGCAAGCTCAAGAAGTTCATGGTCGTAAACGCTTTCATGAAGGAAACGCTCTCTTAAACGCTTTCTGTGACCGCTGTGAGTTTGCTTTTTCACCGTTACCACCTCCTGAAAGTTATTATACCATATTTTTGAACAAATTTCTACAGTTTCGGTGGAATTTGGCATACATTTTTATTACTGCTTATTATGATATTTGATAAATGATACAAAAAGACATAAATATAGTACAAAAGTTCATATATAAAGCATTGACTTGATAATTGACTGGTGATATACTTATAATATCAGATTGTATATTTGTAACAATAATAGCCATGTTGTACAAGGAATATATGTCTCGTTTGTGCGATATGCAGTATAGGAGGTATTTATGAAACTAAGAAAAATTTTAAGCGGACTGACCTCGGCTGTGTTGTCTCTTTCAGCCTTTGCAGGTATCAGACCGTCAGTTCCCACGGCTTCTGCGGCTCAGGGAAACTGGAAATTCGACTTTGGCGGAAACGGTGCTGCATCGGGATATACAGGCGTTTCTGCTTCCGACGGCTATAACTCGTCAAGAGGATATGGCTTCGGTCAGACCTACAATGTTTCCAATGTCAGTGCAGGCGGCTCGGGCGCAAACAGCGATGCCGTAAAGTTCAACAGCGAAGATGCCTATAATACTTTCAATGTTGATCTGCCGAAAGGTCTCTATGAGATCACTGTTACGACCGGAAACAGCCCGAGAACAACCATAAAGCTTGAGGGTATGCTCCAGATGATAAATCTTACGGGCAATAATGCTGTTGAAACCGTGCAGATACCTGTTACTGACGGTCAGCTCAACGTTCAGGCTGTGGCAGGTATGTCAAACCGTGAGTACTCCATTTCTGCCCTTGAAATAAAACAGCTCAACACAACTGGCGAAATGAAGCCGACTATCTGGATATGTGGCGACTCAACCGTTGCAAACTATTATAATACGGGAGATTCTTCTCAGCATGGCTGGGGACAGTTCCTCGGAAATTATGTTGACAAGAGCATCTATGAAATACGCAATCTCGCCGCAAGCGGTCAGTTTGCAAAGGGATTTGTGGACAGCGGTCAGTTCAGACCAATAGAATATTACGGAAAACAGGGCGATATCTATATCATCGCCATAGGAATAAACGATACTAACAAGAATTATACGACCGAACAGGAATATATATCCACTGTGACCGACATGGTTCAGAAGGCAAAAGCCAAGGGTATGAATGTTCTCCTCGTAAAACAACAGGGCAGACGCTCAGACCTCAGCAGAAATCCGCTCCTGACCGGAAGATGGTTCGGCGGCGATCTTGATAATATCGGAAGTTCAGAGAATGTTCCTGTAATCGACCTCTTTACACCGTGGCAGAATTTCGGTCTGTCAGTGGGCTATGACGGTATGGCTTCATACTATGCAACTCAGGCTAACGGCTCGGAGGACGATCTGCACCAGAGCAAAAAAGGTGCTGTGAAGCTCGCAGAGATCATGGCATCTCTCCTTGATACGAAGGCTAAGACTGCGATCGCTCCGGAGGCAGGCGTAAACTTCATGATAAAGAATGCAAACAGCGGTCTCTATCTTGAAGTTGCTGATGCTAAGGCTGAACAGGGCGCAAATGTTCAGCAGTGGTCTGCAAACTCTCCTGCCGCCCATAATACATGGACTTTCAAACAGGCTACAGGCGACTATTATTATATCGTTTCCAATCTCGGCGGCGACGGAAAGTATATGCTCTATGTCGATAACGGCAGCAAGGACAACGGCGGAAATATCGTAATTGCCGAGAAAAACGGGTACAGCGATCAGTTCTTCAAAATTATGGACAACGGCGATAATACCGTGACTATACTCACTCGTGCATCCCGTGATGCCCGTGCTGTTGAGGTCGGCAGCGCTCTCACCAGTAACGGTGCAAATGTTCAGCAGTGGGAAGTCAATAACCATGACTGCCAGAAATGGATACTCGAAAAGGTCAATTTCTCGGCAGAGACAACGACTGCCGCTGTAACTACAACCATTGAAACTACAATGGTTACTGAACCGCTTACAACTACTGTTACAGGAATGCCAATGCCACGTTTCAGAACAAATCCGGGTGATGCAAACTGCGACGGTCTTATCAACCTCGGAGATGTTGTTATGATAATGCAGTCCATTGTAAATCCTGATGTTTATGGTCTCGGTGCTCCGCAGGGAATCACGATGGAGGGTCTGCTCAATGCCGATGTTGACAGTTCAGACGGCAGAGGCGGCGGCGGTGACGGCGTTACAGGTCTCGATGCGCTTTTTATCCAGAAATACTGTCTTGATCTTGTAGAGCTTCCTGAACCTGTTGAATACGGTGAGACGGAGACAACTGCTCAGACAACAACTACTACTGCTGCCGAAACCACTGCTACAACATCAACAACGACAGTAAAATCGCTTTATTATGCTATCGACCAGCAATGGAACAGCGGCGTTACAGAAACCGTCAATGCAGGCTATTCCGATCAGCGTGGATATCTTAACCTTGACAACAACTCCGACAGCTATGTGGATTTCACTGTTGATGTGCCGTCCGCAGGCAACTACATGACACATATCAGATTTGCAAACGGCTCGGCTAATGACCGAAAAATGAAGCTCTATGTAAACGGTGACACTCAGAATTACTGGATTCAGTCATTCACTTCAACAGGTGCATGGACTGAATGGACGGAATTCGGCATAGTTCTCCCGCTCAATGCAGGCAGAAATGTAATAAAATTCCAGTCTGCTACCTCAGAGGGCGGACCAAACCTTGATTATATTGACCTGACACTCACAGATGAGCCATTCGCTGAAACATATGACCCGTCTCAGGAACAGCAGCAAAGCAGTTCAGGAAGCTGTACACTTTATATCGCAGGCGACTCAACAGCTCAGAGCTACCGTGCTTCATATGCTCCTCAACAGGGCTGGGGTTACTATATGGCTGACTATTTCAACGGCAATGTGACAGTTTCAAATCAGTCCATTGCAGGCAGAAGCTCCAAGAAATTCTATGACGAGGGCAGATGGAAGACCATTTCCGACAGCCTTAAACAGGGCGATTTCATCCTCATTCAGTTTGCTATAAATGACGCAGGCTCGGCAAATGCTGACCGTTATGCTCCAACTTGCGGAAATGTTGACAATCCGTCATCAGGCTCTTATGAATGGTACATGACTCAGTTCATAACCGATGCAAAATCCAAGGGTGCAACTCCGATAATCGTTACAAATACACTCGGAATGAAGGCTTATTCCAACGGACGTTTCTCAGGCAGCTATACAAATTACTGTGATGCCTGCAAGAAGCTCGCCTCGAAATACAGCGTTCCATGCATCGACCTTAACTCTATCATGGTAAATCATTACAATTCCATCGGCTATGATGCCGCTGTGAAATATCATCTCATGGGCGCTGTAAGCGGTTCGACTGACGGCACTCATTTCTGCGAATACGGCGCAAAAACCGTTGCAGGTCTTGTTGCTGATGATATCAGAAAGCAGCAGATATCTGGTCTTTGGGAAAACCTGAAATAAACAGAAAATTCGCTTTTTATCGGAGGCAGACCTTTTTACTGTAAGGGTCTGCCCCGACAAAAGTCGGATATACAGAAATATATTCTGCCATAGGGCAGTTACGGAGGAATAAACATGAAAAAAACACATACAGCCATACTTACATTTGTTATAACATTAACAAACATCGCTTCACTATCAACAGCATCAGCCGCACAGCAATATACCGCAGATGACCTGAAAGCACTCGCAGGCTCACTTCACGGAAATGCTGAAATGACACAGGAACAGGACATAAACAAGGACAAAGTAATAGACGTGTTTGACCTTATTGCAATGCGAAGTTCATTTTCGGCATCAAGCGGTCAGTTTACCGAAACTATCGTTCATGCAACAAGCAATTATACCAAGCTTATCGGCAGAAATTACATCTCTGACGGCATTACATGGCTTGTCCAGAGTGGAAGTGCCGCTGAGTTCAATGTCACTGCAAGATCTGCTGAAATAGAGCTTGCAGGCGATTCTTCTGTCAATAACAACAAGGATCATCAGTCAAGATTTGCAGTACTGGTTGACGACGAGGTCGTGATCGATGACACTATGAGCACAAAATCACGCAAGATCGAGCTTTTCAGCGGAGATTCCACACGAACTGCCAGAGTTAAGGTCATACACCTTTCAGAAGCGAACAATGGCGCAGTTGGTATAAAAAGCATTACAGCTAATTCAAATACTGCCGTTCCGATAACTCCGACAGCCAAAAAAGACCTGAAAATCGAGTTTATAGGCGATTCCATCACTTGTGCATATGGCGTTGAAGGCGCAAATCAGAACGAAAACTTTAAGACAACGACAGAGAACTTCATGAAATCATACGCATATCTGACCGCCGAAAAGCTCAATGCCGACTACAGCGCAGTCTGCTACAGCGGTTATGGCATTGTTTCAGGCTATACGGGCAGCGGCGTGAAGAATGCAGACTCTCTTGTTCCGCCTGTCTATGAAAATATCGGACATTTCGGCGATTATGCGAAGCCATGGGATTTTTCGGCTGATAAGAATGACGTTGTAGTTATCAATCTCGGCACGAACGACTCAGGATATACGGGCACTGACACGAAGAAAATGGCGGAATATCAAAGCGAATATGTCAAATTCCTCGGTACGGTCAGAAAGTGCAATCCGGATGCGTATATCATCTGTACAGTGGGAACTATGGGCGCAGAAAGCCTGTATCCATACCTTGAAAATGCCGTAAAGGAATTCAGCGAAGCAAATAAAGACAGCAAGATATCATGCTATCTGTCTGCGGTGCAGAATCAGGCTGACGGACTTGGTTCAGACTGGCATCCGTCACCAATAACCCAGCAGAAATCAGCATATACGCTTGCGGATAAGATATGTCAGGTTCTCGGCATCGAATCAGATCAGGTCGGTCTTGATGTGGCAAAGGATGCTGTATACAGCTTTACTGCTAATGAATCCGTTGGTGCGGGCGCATCGGTTTTCTATTCGGAGTATGACAAGTCATACTGGGTGAGCGTTGGAAACGGCGGCGAAAAATCTGATGATGTCAGTGTTATACTCTCTTATTTTGAGCTGCGGAAAGGCGGAAAATACCACCTTTCATTCAATTGTACAGCCGATAAAGACAAAGAACTGCCTCTCACGATAAGAAGCAGTTCGGATAAGTCAAAAATTTTTTACAGCGGCGTTTTTATCGGTACAGGAGATAAAACACCGTTTGAAGCCGATTTTACATCTGAAGGCTCTGAAAAGAATGCTGAATTTGTCGTTGATGTCGGCGGAAAGAACTATTACAGCGTAGTCCTCTACGGAGTTTCGCTTGAAAAAACAGCATAAGAAGAGACAGCGGTGCTCTTATAGAAACTTTGTACTTATTATTGAGGGAAACCCTTTTGAAAAAGGGGTGGCTGATGCCCGCCTCCTCTGTCACAGGGTGACACCTCCCCACTCCATGGGGTTCGGGAAAGAACCTTTCTTCAGAAAGGTTTTACCCGATAAATAGTAAAAACTTCTATAAGAGCACTTATGTTATAGGTTGCCCTTTATTTCTTTTTAACAGCAACAGCCATTTTGCCAAGCTCATTATAGCGCTTTTCAACCTGCCATTTTCTGTATTTTGTGCCGCTTTTTTCGTCAAGAGGGTCATTGAAGTAGTAGTAACCGCTGTCATATCCCGTCATTACGAGGCAATGCTCATTTGACCGCCAGCGGAATTCAGTGCCGTACTTGTTTCCCTCGTCTATCATCCAGTGGTTGATACTTGAGATATAGGTCGGCTTCATGTTGATGCTTGCCCACAAAAGAACAGGTATTCCCTTGTCGAGATAGTCTTTGCATATCGTTTCCATACTCTTGTTATGGAGGTCGATAACAGAATATTTGTCTTCCGGCAGTATTTTTTCCAAGGCGGAAATGATAGTTTTGCTGTAGCAGCCGTAGCCTTTTTCATCAAGCGGATCGCCTACGAAATACATATCGGGATCAGGACCGCAGGCATTTCCGTAACGGTTGAGATAAACCTTTTTTGCTGTGATATAGCCATCGGATATGAGCTTATCCGCACTTATATCCACATCATAAAACGCAAGCAGCATGGATGTGCTGACCAGTTCACAGCCTGTCGGATAGTCTTTCTGAGAATAGAACGGAACATCGAGCAGATCGGGTTCTTCACCTGACGATAAAATGATCTCCGACCTTTCGGCAGGCTTATTGAGGGCTTTAAGTTCGTCAAAGCTGTGTACAGAGCCGGCGGAAACAATATGTTCGGGAAGCTCATGGTATACTGTATTGTGCTCATATGTAAGTACTGCGGCGGCTATGAATGCGGCAGCAGCGAGCGCAGACAATATTATTATCAGGCTTTTTGCCGTAACCGTTGTCTGGAGGCTGAAAAACCATTCACTTTCCGCAATTTTTCTGAATGGCGTGGAAAGAATGCCGATAATGCCGTTTTTATTGTCAGAGCGGCTGAAAGCATGAGAAACTTCGGCAATGATCTCAGGATTTTCGGGTATTCTGTTTTTTTTCATGCCTAACCTCCTTTCAGCCGGTAAATAGACAATATTACAGCACCGTACAGAAACTGTGCGGTGCTGCCTTGGAAATATTCTTATGAAAGAGCAGCTCTCAGAGCATCAGCACGGTCGGTTTTCTCCCATGCAACGCCGAGTTCTTCACGTCCCATATGTCCGTATGCTGCAAGTTTTCTGTACTGCGGCTTTCTGAGGTCGAGCATTTTGATGATTGCAGTCGGACGGAGGTCGAATACCTTTGAAACAGCGGCAGAAAGCTTTTCCTCATCTGCTTTGCCTGTGCCGAATGTGTCTACAAGGATAGAGATAGGCTGTGCCACGCCGATAGCGTATGAAAGCTGTACCTCGCACTTGTCTGCAAGACCTGCGGCAACGATGTTTTTAGCTATATAACGAGCGGCATAAGCAGCACTTCTGTCAACCTTTGTCGGGTCTTTTCCGCTGAATGCGCCGCCGCCGTGACGTGAATATCCGCCGTATGTATCAACGATGATCTTTCTGCCTGTAAGACCGCTGTCACCCTGTGGTCCGCCGACAACGAAACGTCCTGTAGGATTGATGTAGATTTTTGTATTCTTGTCCATAAGTTCAGACGGAATGACAGCCTTGATAACAAGTTCCTCAATGTCATTTCTGAGCTGTTCAAGAGAAACGTCAGCAGAATGCTGTGAAGAAACAACAACAGCATCGATGCGTGAAGGCTTGCCGTCAATGTATTCAACAGTGACCTGAGATTTTCCGTCAGGACGAAGATAGCGGAGAGTGCCGTCCTTGCGTACTTCAGTCAGCTTCATGGAGAGCTTGTGTGCAAGAGAGATAGGGAGCGGCATGAGTTCAGGAGTTTCATTGCAGGCATATCCGAACATGATTCCCTGATCGCCTGCGCCGTTGGAAAGACCGTCAGACTCCTTGTTTTCCTCTCTGTATTCAATAGCCTCGTTAACGCCCATTGCGATGTCAGGTGACTGTTCGTCGATAGAAGTAAGAACTGAACAGGTGTGACCGTCGAAACCGTATTTTGCACGGTCATAGCCGATGTCTGTGATGACCTGACGTGCGATTTTCGGGATATCAACATCAGCGGAAGTTGTTATCTCGCCCATGCAGAGCACCATGCCTGTGGTCACAGCAGTTTCGCAGGCAACTCTGCCGTTCGGATCCTGTTCAAGAATCGCATCAAGTACAGCATCTGAGATCTGGTCGCATATTTTGTCAGGATGACCTTCTGTAACCGACTCAGAAGTGAAAAAAAACTTACTCATTTAAAATTCCTCCCAATAAAAAAGGCGCTCCGTATTCGGAACGCACTGATTTTTTGATAAAAAATCCTCATCTTCCGGATAAACCGCAGGAATTAGCACCTTGTTCGTTACCGATCAGGTTGCCGGGCTTCACAGGACCTGTTTCCTCCGCCGCTCTTGATAAGGTATGAAAATATTATACACCATCGCACGGAATTTGTCAATAGAAAGCGAAGAAAAAACATGACACGAAAAAACATGACATTAAAAAGGGAATTTAAAGCAGAAATGCATAGTCTTTATAAGGTGTTGTCATCAAAAAAAATAAGAGCGTCCATGCAGGAACGCTCGTTATTTCACAAAAACATGATCAAGCTCTCTCAATTTTGCCTGAACGAAGGCATCTTGAGCAAGCATAGATATGACAAGGAGTACCCTTGACGATAGCCTTAACACGCTTTACATTAGGCTTCCATGTTCTGTTTGTACGTCTGTGTGAGTGAGAAACCTTGATACCAAAGGTAACGCCCTTTCCGCAGATATCACATTTTGCCATTAGGTTGCACCTCCTTAATTTACAAATAACACTTGTATAAAAATACAACATGATTATTCTATCACATATTGAAAAAAAAATCAAGTGCTTTTTCAAAAAAAGTTGAAAAAATTTTTCGGAGAGCCTTTTTTTTGATTTATGCTTGCATTATCGGCGAAAATATAGTATAATATATATTGCATAACTATTTGCGTGGAAAGGACATATTATGGGAAAAGGAACAGATAGTTTATATTTTTTACTCTCACTGGCATCGAGAGTGCTTGTTTTTCTGCTTGTAATACCTGTACATGAGTCGGCTCATGCGTGGGTCGCACATAAGCTCGGCGATGATACAGCCTATAAACAAGGCAGAGTATCACTGAATCCATTCGTTCATCTTGACCTCTTCGGCTGTGTACTCATGCTGCTTACGGGCTTCGGCTGGGCAAAACCTGTTCCGGTCAATCCGTCGAACATGAAAAATCCACGAAAAGGATTTGCCCTCACTGCGCTTGCAGGCCCGCTTTCAAATCTGTTGGCGGCATTTGTGGCTGCTCTTGCGTTCCGGATAATATCCGTTACCGGCATTGGCATGAGCGATCCGGGAACGCTTGCTGTCGAGGAAGTGGACAAAATGTACTATGTTCTGCTTATTCTTGAATTTTTCGTTGAGATAAATGTCAGTCTTGCGGCATTCAATCTCATTCCGCTTCCGCCGCTTGACGGATTCAATGTTCTCAGATGCTTTACAGGTCAGAAGGCTGACCGCTGGATATATGCCCATCAGCGTCAGCTCAGCTATGGACTTCTGATTTTTGTTGTACTTATGAACAGAATTCCGGCGTTTTTAAATCCGCTGAATTACCTGATAACTTTTTTCCGGTACATAATCTGGAAAGTCGTTTCATTTATATAATCAACAGGATGTGGATGTATGCAGGCATTGTCATTCAGACTTGAGGTCTTTGAAGGCCCTCTCGATCTGCTTCTGAATCTTATTGCAAAGCACAAGCTTGATATATGTGACATAGAAATATCAAAGCTTCTGGAGCAGTATCTTCTTTATATTGAACAGGCAAATGAGCAGAATCTTGAGCTTGCCGGAGAATTTCTTGAAATGGCGGCAAGACTCATCTACATCAAAACTGCCTCGCTCCTTCCTCAGCCCGAGGAGGCTGAACAGATGAAAAAGGAGCTTGAAGGCGCTCTTATTGAATATTCTCTCTGTAAACTTGCCGCTCAGGAATTGTCACGCAGATATGTCGGAGACTGCATATACGTCCGCAGTCCGATGAAAATCAAGGCAGATATGACATATTCACTTGTGCATGAGCCTGAAAAGCTTGCGATAGCCTACAGTATGATAAATACCAAGAACATCAAGGCTGAAACGGGCAGGATACACATTGAAAATAAGATAAATTCCGTGGTAAAGCGGAGAATCGTGCCTGTACTCACCAAGGTCGTGCATATTCTGCGTGAGCTTTATTCCACGGGCGAGGTGAATATGGACAGGCTGTATGAGGGTGTGACGGAGCGTTCGGCAAGAGTGGCTACATTCCTTGCGGTGCTTGAACTTACACGTTTCGGCAGAATTTCAATAAGCGAGGATAATACCATAGTTTACCTCAAAAGCAGAAAGGACGGAGGCAGAAAGCGTTGGAGATCAAAGACAAACTCGGAGCAATAGAGGCGATCATTTTTGCTGGCGGCGAACCTGTGGAGCTTTACCGTATCTCTGAGGCTACGGGAATAGATATGGGCACGGTGCCGTCACTTATCGACTTGCTCAATGAGCGGTATTCCGACAACGGCAGCGGTATCTGCATAAAGAAATACGACAGCAGCTATCAGATGTGTACCGTTGAAAAATTTGCACCGCAGGTAAGGGCGGCTGTCGAGACAAAACGCAGTGCTCCGCTTTCAAATGCGGCTATGGAAGTGCTTACGATAATTGCCTATAATCAGCCTGTTTCAAAGGGCTTTGTTGAAAATGTCAGAGGCATTGACAGCGGTTCGGTCATCAATAACCTCATAGAAAAGGGGCTTGTTGAGGAGGCGGGAAGACTTGATGTTCCCGGAAAGCCGATAGTTTACCGCACGACTAATGTTTTTCTGCGAAGTTTCGGACTCGGTTCGATATCAGAGCTTCCGCCTATCCCCGGACAGGAGAATATGGCGGCAGCCATCGGCGGCGAAGAAGGCGAGTTCAGTCAGCTTAAACTCTGATGCAACAATATACTGGAAGGAGCGCCATGAATGATCATACTAAAAATACTGCTTTTTATACTGCTTGCGGTTATCGGCATAATTCTGCTAATACTCATAGCTCCCGTTGGCGCTGAGGTCAGCTTTATTGACGGAAAATTCCGCTTCTGCGTGAAGGCATCGTTCCTCACTGTCATGAATTCTGACGGCGGCGGAGTGCTTGGATGGCTGAAAAAGCGGAAGAAAAAACCGAAAAAGGATAAGCCCGTCAAGGAAAAAAAGCCGAAAAAGAACAAAAAGAAGAAATCTGTTGTAAATGACGAGGATTTTCTTGAGGATTTTGACTTTGATCTGCCTGATGACTTTGATTTTGAACTCAATGATATTGAAAATGACGATGCTGACAGCGATATTCCCATGACTGACAGCAGTGAGGACGAAATTGCATGGCCAGATGATGATAATGACGTAAAAAAGAAGAAAAAGTCAAGGAAAAAGAAAAAATCCGAGGACGAATATGAAGATGAACCCGAAGAAAAGAAAAAGCGTACCGTGAGCGACTGGATAGAACTGCTTGTCGGTATCTGGGAGAGCGCACAGCGTCCGCTTCTGAAAATTTTCAAGGGCTTCCACTTCCATGATCTCTATATCGATTTTGAGATCGCAAACGAGGACGCTTATAAATGCGCCCTTAACTACGGAAAGATCAGCGGCAGCGTATACAATATCCTCGGAGCAATGTGTACACTTTTTACCGTCCGCCTCAAAACCGTCGATATTTTTCCTGAATTCGGCGAAAACAAAGGGCGCTGGGACTGTTCGTGCAGAATATTCTTCCGTGCCGGTACTGTGGTTATTGCAGGACTCTGGTTCCTGATAACATATCTTTTCAGAACATTCATTCCAAATAAAATCAAAAACAAAAAACTTAAAAAGATAAAGCCGCAAGGCAGAAACGAGGTAATATAAAATGAGTACTAATAAAACACCTGTAGCAGACCTTTTAGGTATATCTATCGAAAAAATCAAGGAAATGGCTGATGTAAACGCTATTATCGGCGAGCCTATCAGTCTGCCTGACGGTACAACTATCATCCCTGTCTCAAAGGTTTCATACGGCTTTGCATCGGGCGGTTCAGACCTTCCGTCAAAGTATGACAAGGACCTTTTCGGAGGCGGTGCAGGTGCAGGCGTTTCTATCAAACCCGAGGGATTCCTCGTTATTTCGCCTGACGGTTCGGCTAAAATGGTCAACATGGAAGGCTCAAATGACCCTATCAGCAATGCTATCGAAAAAGCTCCTGCAATTATCGACAAGATATCAGGCTTCCTCAAGAAGCGCAAGGGCGGAGATGCCGAGGGTGAAGCTTCATCCGATGACGGCTCTGTTTCGATAAACTGAGAATAAGTGCCTGTTCCGCCGCATATCATGCAGTAGTATGATATCGGAGGAACAACTATGAAAAAGCAGATCACTTCCGCTGCGGCGGTTTTACTAATTATTGCGGCAGAGCCTTATATCTGTGCTTCTGCGGCTGAAATTCCGCAGACTTCCGCAAAAGCGGCAGTTCTTGTCTCGGCTGATACAGGGGAGGTCATCTTCTCTGAAAATGCCAATGAAAAGCTGCCTATGGCGAGTACGACAAAGATTATGTCGGTTCTGCTCACTCTTGAAAGCGGCGGTCTGTATGATGAGTTTACCGTTGACAGCGATGCCATAAAAGTTGAAGGCTCATCTATGGGACTTTGCGAGGGCGATACCGTTACGAAATATGCTCTGTGCTGCGGAATGCTCCTTCCTTCGGGAAACGATGCGGCTAATGCGGCGGCTGTGCGTATTGCAGGCTCTTTTGAAGCGTTTGCGGATATGATGAATGAACGGGCACGGAAAATCGGACTTTCCCATACTTTTTTCGTTACGCCGTCCGGTCTTGAAGGCGAAGGTCATGGAAGTTCTGCACTTGATATGGCGATGCTTGCCCGTGAAGCACTGAAAAATGACATTTTCCGTGATATATGCTCGAAAGTGAATATTCAGACTGAATTCGGCGATCCGCCGTTCAGACGCTGGCTGAAGAATACCAATAAGCTTCTGTCCATGTATGACGGAGTTTACGGCGTTAAGACGGGCTTTACCGATGAGGCTGGGCGATGTCTTGTTTCGGCGTGCAAACGTGACGGAGAAGACCTTATCTGCGTTACGCTCAATGATGCGGATGACTGGAATGACCATATATCGCTGTATGACTATGGCTTTGAAACTGTCGGCAATGCGGAGATATCCATTCCTGACGGCTTTGAGGTATGCATTGCAGGCAGTGACAATGAGTATTTGCCTGTTTGTGCGGAGAATCGGCTCGTTTCCGTGACAACTCTCTCGGATGATGCCGATGATTTCAGTTTTGAGCTTGCTGCTCCGCCGTTTGTGTATGCTCCTGTTGAAAAAGGAACGGAAACGGCTGAGCTGAAACTCATGTACAAGGGCAGGGAAGTACGCAGAATACCCATGTATGCGTCAGAAAATGCATATATCGGAAAAAGCGTGACTGCCGGAGAAAAAAATATCATTAAAAAATTATTATCAGAACTAAAGGAATTCTTTTCCTGAAAGAAAGCGGAGATAATGTGGAAAAAATAAGAATACAGAAAATGATCGCCGACAGCGGCGTTTGCTCACGGCGTAAGGCTGAGGAGCTTATCACTAAAGGCAGAGTCAAGGTCAACGGCCATCCTGTAAAGCTCGGCGACAAGTGCGGCTTCAAGGACCTAATCACCATTGACGGCGATAGGATAGATATGCCGAAAAAGAAGGTATTTCGCTATATTATGCTGAATAAGCCGAGAGGATATGTCACTACAGTGTCCGATGAAATGGACAGACGATGCGTTATGGACCTCCTTGAAGATGTTGAGGAGAGAGTTTATCCTGTCGGCAGACTTGACCGCAATTCCGAGGGACTTCTCCTCTTTACAAATGACGGCGAATTTGCAAACAGCATCATGCACCCAAGCCGCCATATCTCCAAAACTTACCGTGTTACCGTGCGCCCTGACATCAGCGATGAACAGCTTGTTGAGCTTTCATCAGGCGTTGTCATTGACGGCAGGAAAACTATGCCGGCAAGCGTTATCGTGAAGGAAAAGGAGGAGGGACGTGTAGTCCTTCTCATTACCATAAAAGAGGGTAGAAATCGCCAGATTCGTAAGATGTGCGAGGCTGTCGGACTTGAAGTTGCCCGTCTGCGCCGCATAAGCGTTGGCCCGATAAAGCTCGGTATGCTTAAACCGGGTACTTACCGTGACCTCACTGCCGAGGAGCTTCGTGCTATAAGAAACGCTATCGGCAAGGAGGACTGAAATGCTGGAGATTCAGGAAAAATTCAGCACTGACGGCTATGAACAGCTTGTTTCGGCTGTCGGAAATGCACAGCTCCACATTACCGAGGCACTTGACGGAGATAGGGTCACAGGCTATATCGCCTATGTTTACGGAAATGATAAAACTGTTGTCTATGGTCTTGACGACGGCGGAGACCTTCTGCTCTGCGACGGCCTTGTGCGCTCGGTCATGTTCAAAAGCGTACTCAAAGGCATTGAACATATGCTTTTCGATATTCAGGACAGCAGATGCTTTGAAAATCTGATTAAACTGCGCTTTTTAAAGGACGGCAGCCGAATGTGTTCCGATCTTTCGGGCTTCATGAATTCGTGTCAGAGCTGTAAAAATAACAAGAACAAAGCAACATAATGTGATTGCAAATATTATAGAATGAAAGGAGCGATTTGAAGTGCCAATCCGAATTTCTTCCGAATTGCCGGCATTCAAAACGCTTGGAGAAGAAAATATTTTCGTTATGTCCAATGAAAGGGCAGAGCATCAGGATATACGTCCGCTGAAGGTCATTATCCTCAACATCATGCCCAAAAAAATAGAAACCGAAAGTCAGCTCATGAGACTGCTCAGCAATACGCCTTTGCAGGTCGATATTGAGCTTCTTCAGATGGCTTCGCATACATCAAGAAATACTTCACAGAACCACATGGAGGCTTTCTACAAGACCTTTGACGAGATACGTGACAACCGCTATGACGGCATGATAATCACCGGTGCGCCTGTTGAACTTCTGGAGTATGAAGAAGTCGATTACTGGGACGAGATATGCAGCATAATGGAATGGTCAAAAACACACGTATTTTCTACGCTCCATATATGCTGGGCGGCTCAGGCAGGACTTTATTATCACTTTGGTGTACCGAAATATCCGCTTGAACAGAAAATGTTCGGCATCTTTCCTCACAGGGCAGTAGTAAACAACTGTCAGCTCCTTCGTGGATTTGACGATGTGTTCTATGTTCCGCATTCAAGGAATACCGAGGTGCGCCGTGAGGATATCGAAAAAATCCCTCAGCTTGAAATACTCACCGTTTCCGAAATGTCGGGAGTACACATAATCGGCAACAGAAACGGCAGACAGTATTTTATTACAGGACACTCCGAGTATGACAGAGATACAATTGCCAACGAATACAGACGTGACGTGGCAAAGGGCATTGATATCCAGATACCATACAACTATTTCCCACAGGACGATCCTGACAAAGTTCCGCTTTTCTCATGGAGATGCACGGCAAATCTGATGTTCTCGAACTGGCTGAATTACTGCGTATACCAGAGAACTCCGTACAATCTTGATGAGCTTGAAGTCCGCAACTGGAACTGGGAAACCAATCTTTAAAGGAGAAGGAAATGGACGAACAAAATAATTTTGGTTCAGGAAATAACGGCAGTTTCGGCAGCAGTACGAATGCGTCGTGGCAGAATTCGCCGAATAACGGTAATAATTACGGAAACGGCAATGGCTATGGAAATAACCCTAATGGGCAGCCTTATAATGATCCGAATAATTACGGTCAGTACAACAATGGCTACGGCGGAAATCCGTATCAGCAGTACCCGAATCAGTGGGATGTCCAGCCAAATCAGAAAACAGGCTACGGCTTTGCGGTAGCTTCACTTGTTATATCACTTGTAAATCTTTTTATATTCGGCACGCTTCTTTCATTTATTGCTCTGCCGCTCTGTATTCTTTTCACGATAATTGCGTTCAAGAAAAAAGGTCAGGGTAAGGGCATGGCTGTTGCAGGACTTATAATTTCGATCATTTCATCGCTTATTCTGGGCTTCTGCATTTACTTTTTTGCTGATGTTTTCAAGGATATGAGTTACTTTGTCGAAAATGAGAAACAGATCATTGAGGAATATCATGAAACAGGAAAAGTACCTGATCGTTTCAAAAAATATGGTAAACCGGCTTATGATAAATTCTGGGAAGTAAGCGGCTATGACAGCTTCGAGAAATTCTTTGACGAATTTATAGATGAAGCTGACGGCGAATATGACGAATATGATTATGACGATGATGATGACTACGATGACGACTATGATGAAGAATATGATGATGACGGCGAGGAGCTTGTTATCCTGTAAATAAAGTAAAGGCGGACTGATTTGTCCGCCTCAGCGTGTCAAAAAACTTATTTGGGGACGTCGAGGACGCCGTC
>JAKSQT010000139.1 GCA_024403995.1 Ruminococcus sp. | reverse complement strand
CAAAAGGGTTTCCCTCAATAATAAGCATAAAGTTTCTATATGAGTATCGCCGTTATGCAGTCGGGATTTTTTTACTTATATTCTGAAAGAGAAATTCCGTTTGCGCCAAGCTTTATCTTATGGTCAAGACCTACGAATTTACCGTTTTTCTGCCACAGGACTTCCTTGACAAAATTATATTTTGCATCATCCCATGTAGTGAAATCATCAAGCACAAGTCCGCCTGTATCGCCTGAATTTGCGTTGAAGCACCAGAACGTGTGGTTTATCTTGTTTTCCTTGATATACTTCCGCAGATGCGTCATCCATGTCAGATTCGGCTCGGTCATATAGCCGCCCCATTCACCGATGAGAAGCGGCGCTATATTTTTATCCTGAATGTAGAACCAGTTGTCATACCAGCAGTCCTTCTGGAGCGAATTGTAGTCATATCCATTCTGAAACCACGGCTGCTGATAAACCGCAGGGCCATAGTCGTGAGGTGAATAAACAAGTTTATTCTGATATTTTCCGAGGTCTACAGGATTATCTGCTACGCCACGGAGATTGCCGCCCCACCAGTTAAAGAAATAATCGCCCTCATTCTGCGAGGTAAAACCGCCATTTGCTTTTGTATCTTTCGGGTATATTTCAATTCCCTCGACCATTACAAGCAGATTCGGATTTTTTCCGAGAACCTTTGATGCTGCCTGTTCTGCAATATATTTCCAGTTATCGCTGTCCTTGGAGCTGTCCCATTTTGCCCTTGGATTTTCATTCTGCTTGCCGTGAGGTTCATTTTCAAGGTCTACGGCAATTATCGTATCATCGCTCTTATAACGATCAGCTATCCATTCAAGTGCTCTGAAATAGTCTGCCTCAGTGATATTTCCGTCAACCCAGAGCGGCTTCATATGTCCCATAGAATCGGTAACTGCACAGTGAAAATCGACCATTACCTTGATTCCGTTTGCACGGCACTGACCAAGCATATGATCAAAAATTTCAAGGCTGTTCATGCCATTAAGATAAGCATTTGTGGCATTATTATAGTTTGCAGGCGGATACGTGCCATCCTGCCAGTTATTGACAAGCTCGGTAGATATCGGCACTCTCAGCAGATTGAAACCGTGGTCGGCAATTGATGCTATCGAATAATCAAGGTCACACGCCCAGAGTCCGTCAAAGCAGTTCGTTCCCGTATTATAGCCGAACCAGTTACATCCTGTCAGCCACACCTCATTGCCGTCCTTATCCACAAGCTTTGAACCTTTTGCTGTCAGCCAGTCATCAGTTGACGGTTCAGGAACATTTTCTGCGGCTTTGCTTTGCGGGATACTGCCTGCGCTGCTGTTTCCGCCGTTATTGCTGTTTTGACCGTTCTGCTGTGAGACACCTGACGAAACTGTAGTACCGTCAGCTTTTACAGTTATCTTTGATTCGTCGATACCGTTTCCGCCGACGATCTGCATACCGAATTCAGCGCTCTGATTTGGCTCGATCGTTCCGTTGTAGGTTTCGGGAGCAGCAATCACAACGCCGTTGTTTTCGCTGTATTTCGTGCTCCATGCGGTACTCACCTTTCCGTCGCCGACAGGTAGTGTTATCTCCCAGCTCGTTATCTGTTTGTCCGAATTGTTTGTCAGCTTAACAGAATAATCATATGTAGTTGAGCCGTTGGAGTCCCAGCTGCTGTTAAGCTTTACCGAAACAGACAGATCACCGTCTGACTGCGGAATTGCAGCAGATTCCGTGGTATTCTCAGCCGTTGTGCTTTCAGGCTGTACCTCCACATACGATTCATCCGAAACAGGTTTGCTTGTACCGTCAGGCGAGCTTATATTGTTGTTGCTGCATGAATAAGCCGCCGCACAGATGACCGCACAGTCAATAACTGCAATTAATTTTCGTATATTCATAATATCCCTCTCCGGACATTCTTTTTTATTGCTCCGCCAATTAAGTCTTGAATATTTTATGCGAAGTAATGAAGGAGAAAGTCAAGGAAGAAAGCCGCAGGAATACTTACGTATTTCAAGGTTTTCTGACGCAGAATTTCTTCTTCAGGACAAGCAGAAAAATTCAAGATTTAGTTGGTGGAGCAATATCTGTCCTGAATTATTACCGCCAAGCGGTAAAATACATTGTATCACATTTTTACGGATATTGCAAGTCTGACATAAAAATACCGCATAAAATAACAGTGGCGCTCTTATAGAAACTGTAGGGCATCTCTAAAAACCCGTTTTGAGTAAGAAAAAACAGATAGGTGCAGTAGATGCAAGGAAAAACCTCGAAGTCGTGCTTT
>JAKSQT010000138.1 GCA_024403995.1 Ruminococcus sp. | reverse complement strand
TATTGCCGTTTCCCAGATAATTGTTGTATCTACTCTGAAATATTGATGAACAATAACATTCCTCATTGATTTCATTTCAACAATAGGAACATCCGGATGATTTATACAGAACGAATCTGATAAACTTCCTGCAGCTTCGCCGATAATTTCAATTTCACGGGATAGTGCATCCTGATAAAATACATTCTCTAAAAATGTATCTTTATTAATCATAGATGTTAGTGCAATTATTTTATCGCACTGTTCTATGATATGCGACAGCAGCAGTTTATCAGTAAGTACGGGCGATTTATTCATGCAATCGCCATTTCCTTACCATACAGGATTGCATCTGTTACTACATATTCACGAATAAGGGGAGAAACATAATTCACTGAAACTAAATCGACCTCACGACCGAAAAGATTCTCCAGATACTGTTTCAGCGGAACGGCATCAGATATCAGACCGCCGCGTCCTTCCTTAAAATGATACAATACATCAACATCAGACTCTTCTGTGTCTTCGCCGCGAGATACAGAGCCGAAAATCCCTAATGTCTCGATACCAAAGCGTTCACAGATTTCAGGAAGATGTTCCTCAATCTGTTTTAACACAGTGTCTTTGATACTGATGTATTCAGCCATATTATCTTTTAAGTTCGCTGTATGCAAATATGAATGTTTGTATGATGTGAATAGAGACAGAATACGTATTTCCTCATTTCTTATCCAGAATGGCTAAATATGATTGAAACCAATGTAATTACATATTTTATCAACCTATGGACAATCGTGTATTATTCAGAGACGGACCTCTTCGTATAACCTGTTCCGGCTGCGGAAAAGAGTTTTATGCAGAAGAAATCAGGCGATGCAGGGCATGCGGCGGCTATTTCTGCAGAGAATGTCAGAAAACGCACGACTGCCGCATTGACCCCGCTGAAAGATCTCTTGTCCCGTCTTTTCTTTCATCGACTGCGCCGGCAAAATCAGATAGGACAGCCGGTTTAGACAATCCGGTACCGGAAAACAGCCCTGCACAGCTGCCGGCTGTCCGCTCTGAAAAAGTACCGTACAAAAACACCGGGATGATACTAAGCGATGATGAAGCATACATCGCGTATGTCCGCGAAGTAAATCCGCTCATAAAATGCGAATCGTGCGGCGAAGAATATCCCAGGTCAGATATATGGGTATGTCCGGATTGTGGGGCGGTGTTATGCCAGATTTGCAGACAGAAACATAAATGCCCGAAACCGGAAGGAGAACAGAATAAACTCTTAGCTCTTCTCCCGTTTACGAAAGATAAAAAAACAGCTGCCGCAAAATCTGCTGCGCCCGCGCTTAAATCAGCTGACGCGGATTCAGGTACAGTACCTGCAAAAATCCCGACAAAGCCGGCGGTTAAAATGCTTACCTGCGACCACTGTGGAAAAGCATACCCGATATCAAAACTGAGAAAATGCAAATCGTGCGGCGCGGTTCTCTGCCCGAAATGCAGACTGATTCATTCCTGTTCACCAAAGTCGGAATCCGGGGAAACAAAACCAGCTCCGGCAGCGCCGAAAAAGAAAGAGCCGGTGAAAAAAGCCGCGGCAGAATCTGCTGAAGCAAAACCTGCATCCCCGAAAAAAAGTTCTGCGCCGAAAAAAGACTGGGACGAACTGATTATCTGTGACTCGTGCGGCGAACCGTATCTGAAATCAAAGATGCGAAAATGTCACTCGTGCGGCGCTGTTCTTTGTCCGAAGTGCAGAAGAAAACATACCTGCGGCGAAAAGAAGGAGTGATGTAATCACTCTATCAAAATCCCTATACCACATAAACACATACAGATATTCATGAACTACGCAGTATCTATAGCCGGCTCTGATTCATCGGCAGGGGCGGGACTGCAGACCGACCTTAAAACAATGAACGCCTGCGGCGTTTGGGGCATGAGTGTAGCTGCCGCATTAACTGCGCAGAACGGAACAAAAGTAACAGCCTCGGCAAAGGTTGAAGCGTCATTTATCAAAGAACAGATTGACGCACTCTTAGCCGAGTTTCCGATATCCTGTTGGAAAACAGGGATGCTCAACACTGCAGAAACCGTACACGCTGTTGCTTCTGCTCTTCCGAAAAATGCAAATCTGATAGTTGACCCCGTCATCGTATCAACATCCGGAAGCATCCTTCTCGACGCCGAAGGAGAAAAAGCACTCTGCAGAGAACTTCTGCCCTCAGCACTTGTTACAACGCCCAACATCCCTGAAGCAGAATATTTATCCGGGATTTCCATCACTGATAAAAAATCAGCAGAAGAAGCCGGCGAATGGTTCTTAGCGCAGGGCGCAGAGAAGGTC
>JAKSQT010000137.1 GCA_024403995.1 Ruminococcus sp. | reverse complement strand
GTCATATCCCAGAGAATATTGCCGCTTCCCCCAAAATGACCCGTGTGATTAATTTGCTCAACAGAAAGCACCTTGTTGTCGGTCAGAAAAATATTGTTTATGTATGTGTTGTTAAGATTGGTATATGGCAGGAATTCCTCTGCTCCGAGGCAGGCGACGCTCTGACCCGAAAGCGCAAAAATATTATTTCTGATGATGTTATTCTTGCTGAGCGTTGTGTTGAAACAGGAGGTGCTGCAATTAAAAGCAAGGTTGTTTTCAATAGTCATGAACTCGCAGCCCGAATCAAGATAAATGCCGTCTCCCGCATAGCCGTCCTTGCCGTCATAGCACGAGCAGTCATGAATAACGTTGCCGCTTACAACGGTATTCTGCTGAACACCGAGCATATAAATTCCGCCGAGGTCTGAAAGAGTTTCAAGACCGATGTTATAAATGAGATTATCCGTGATTTTAATATTCTGAGTCGGATTCTCGCCGAACAGCCACATGAATCCCGCGGATATACCCGTATAGTATCCGTCATGGATTTCGTTGTTTGATATTTCCGCTGTATCGCAGTAAGCAACAGTTATTCCGCAGGCACCGAAAAACTGTCTGCCGTATTTTTCAATTTCACAGTTTCTGACAGTGATGTTTTCCGCAATATTATCACGGATTTCATCAATTTTTTCTCCTATAAAGAATCTGCCGCCGATAAAAATCGCATTGGCTCCGATATTACCGAAATAACAGGAATCAACAACGCAGTTCTTCGCACCTGTGAAATAGCGTATCGCTGTCGCTCCGATGTTTTCAAAATCACAGTTTTTAAAATTGATATTATCAGAATAAATAACGTCAATGGCGCCGCATACATCAACCGCGGCCTGAACAGACGAAGTCTCATAGTCTCTCAGACGGGTGTGGATGTTCATGTTCAGATATTTATCATTTGAATATTCCCAGCCTGTATCCGCAAATTTAATATTTTCAAATGTTATTCCCGATGAATTTTCAATGTTCATAAGGAGAGCTTCGCATGATGCGTAAAGCACAAGGCTGTCAGCTGTTTCTCCCTCAAAGGGAACATAATAAAGCTTATCGGCTTTTGAATCGAAGCACCATTCTCCGGGCTTATCAAGTCCCTCAAGAACATTCTGAAGAAAATATCTGTCACCGGCTTCAATCGGTCTTCCCGAATATCTTGCAAGTCTGAAAAGTCCTGTACTTTCGTCGAATGCTACGGGCTTTTCGACCTCGCTGACCCACTGGTGCAGTATTTCAACCGTTACATCACAAAGATTTGACGGAGTATTTTTCAGGTCATCAGCATAAAATCCTTTTGACGCAAGGTCATTATCTGCGCCTTTTGTGTCTGATAAATCGGGCTTGTCAATGTAATAATACCCCGATTCAGGCAGTCTGGTTACATCGAGCTTTCCGTTTTCGGAAAAGAGAGCGGATATTCTTTTGCCTTTTGCCGAAGCGGAAAAAGCCTTAACGCCGTTTACCGTGCATACCGTCCATTCCGACACGGGGCATGCGTTTGTAATTACTGCCGTTTCACCCGGAGCAGAAGAAATTGTTATGTCTTTTTTTATTCCGTCAAAGGATAACGGAGCATCAAAACGGTACGTGCCGCCCTTAAGATAAATGAAGCTTCCGTTTTCTGCATTCTCAACAGCTTTTATCAGCTCGTCGGCAGAGGAAACAGTTACCGAAACTGCAGCCGAACCGACGATGCAGACGCTGCTTGTAACCATGATTAAACAAAGAATAAGCGCAAATGCTTTTTTGAATTTTCGGAACGAACCTTTCATAATAAACCTCCACTAATTAATATGAATAACCGTCAGTTTATCAACCTTTTCGATTTTTAAAAATTGTAACATTTATAACAATCCCTGTCAACCGAAGCAACAGGTTTATTGCTCACAACTGAATATTGTTTCATAACAGCACAAAACTTGCCGAGTTCACCCCGGCAGGCCGTTTCGTTTATTTATCACACTTTGATTTCCGCTCCGTAATAGAATTTGAAAATAAAGGTGCCGTCACTTTCAACTATTACCCTTTCAACAGTTGAAAGCCACAGCCAGGTGTCAGACTTTGTAATGAAATATCTCTCCGAGTTAACGGAGAACTGCATCATTGTTTAAAGAGTAGTATACTCTGTAAAGGACAATACAAATTGTTTCATAAACAAAAAAGGCGTACCACACAACGGCACAGGCTTGCAAGGCTGCTTTTCCTTAAAATGCGCCTTTTACCCGCTTTGCGCCCTTTTGCTCCTCACCATACGTCAGTATGGTTTCGTCGCAGAAAGAACACAAATCGGGCAAAATTCATCATTTTAAGGTGCAAAGC
>JAKSQT010000136.1 GCA_024403995.1 Ruminococcus sp. | reverse complement strand
GTACCAGTTTTGCGTTGCCCTCTCCCTTTTGCCCAAGAGGTGCCCCTCTTTGGTGGACAACTGACGTTCTCGAAAAGAGTAACAATAGAAGAATAAACTCAGCGTGTCAAAAAACTTATTTGGGGACGTCGAGGGCGCCGTCCCCTACAAATACATTTACGAAGAATAACAATAGAATAATAAACTTCAATTCTACATAACTGGGAGCAGAACAACTGACAGCAACATAAAAAATAACATAGAACGAAATACAATAAATTTCAGGGGATTTGGGGACGTCGAGGACGCCGTCCCCTACAAATACATTTACGAAGAATAGCAATAGAAGAATAAAATCCACCTTTGAATATCGGGAGGAGGGCGGGTTTGTAAGCCAAGACTAACATAAAAGCTCTTGACATTTCTGCAAAATATGTTACAATATACTTAATGTTGAGCAGTAAGCTCACAAATATTTACGGAGGTGTATCAACTATGGCATATAAAATTTCTGATGATTGCATCAGCTGTGGTGCTTGTGCTGGTGAGTGTCCTGTAAGCGCTATTTCCGAAGGCGATGGAAAGTACGTTATCGACGCTGACGCTTGCGTTGAGTGCGGCGCTTGTGCAGGTGTTTGCCCTGTTTCAGCTCCTTCTGCTGAATAATCAAATCAAAGCGATAAGCAGTTCCTTTCGGGGAGCTGCTTATTTTTTTACCCCCGTACACCCTCGGTACACCTTTTGGTACGCCATTTTTGCCGAATTATAGCCATCGGTACGCATGTACACCCTGAAAGCAAGTCACTCTTATATTTTTTTCAGTCTATTACATCATACAAAATCTTATGTTGATAATTGTGCAGGTATACAATGTTATATAAAACTTTTTCAATATTCAATGGGTTTGCATTGATACTATACGCTTTTCTGCCCACTTACAGAGGAGTATATCATACTCCAAATATTATACACGGAGGATATTATCATGACAAATCCAAATGCTCCCGAATGGGCACAGAACGGCAGCAATATCGATGAAGTCCTGTTCTTTGCAGAATTTATCGAACGCTATCCAATGCTCTGCATAGACGGAAAGTTTATCGATGTCAACGGCGAGGTCGATATAGAATGGCTTAAATACAAGGTATCACACAGTATTATGCCGTATGTCAGAAAAAATCTTGCACAGAAAGTAACCTCAATAATCAATACCATGAAGTTATGCGCTTATGGCGACGAGCTTAAACCGGACATAAACCGTATCCATGTCAGAAACGGTACTTTGTATACTGACGGTACATTTACGGATAAAAAGTTCTTCTGCCGCAATCGTTTTTTTGTGAACTGGAATGAGGAATGCCCTCAGCCTGTGAAGTTCCTGAATTTTCTCGGTGAACTGCTTGAAAGTGAAGATATACCGACGCTTCAGGAGTATCTCGGCTATTGCCTTATCCCATCCACCAAAGGTCAGAAGATGATGTTCATTATCGGCAACGGCGGCGAGGGAAAGTCACGTATCGGCGTTGTTCTTGACAGTATTTTCGGGAAAAATATGCTCACAGGCAGTTTCCAGCGCATTGAAACCGACCGTTTTTTCAGGTATAATCTGCTGAATAAGCTCCTCATGATCGACGATGATATGCAGATAAATGCGCTTTCGACCACAGGCTATATCAAGAATATCGTCACTGCCGAGACCCCTATCGACATCGAAGCAAAGGGCGAACAATCCCGTCAGGCGGAGATATATACACGTTTTCTCTGCTTTGGCAATACTGCTCCACAGGCTCTCTATGACAAGACCGAGGGTTTCTCAAGGCGAATGCTCATCATCAGAACAAAGCCGAAGCCTGTTGACAGAGTTGATGATCCTTTTCTTGCGGATAAGTTCATTGCTGAAAAAGAGGAGATTTTTCACTGGATGTTCGAGGGCTTGAAAAGGCTTGTCAGCAATAATTTCTGTTTCACTGTCAGCGATAATGCAAGGCGGAATATCAGCGATGCCATGAAGGAAAACTGCAATATCACGGACTTTCTGGAGGATGATAGCGCTGTTGCTCACGGTAACTTTGATACCGCAGGTTATGCTCTTTATACGGCTTATACTGTCTGGTGCGGCGACAATTCTACTACACCTATAAAGCGTGATACATTTATTCGTTACCTGAAGGATAATGCACACAGGCTTGGGATTTCTTACAGCAATAATGTTATAACCAATGAAGGAAAAAGAGTTCGTGGTTTCACAGGCATTAAGCCACGTCTCTGCACCGGTGAAAAATATATTTAAGAGTGACTTGCTTTCAGGGTGTACATGCGTACCGATGGCTATAATTCGGCAAAAATGGTGTACCAAAAGGTGTACCGCAGGGTGTACCGAAGTGGGGGGTGTCCCCTTGACCCCGAAATTTATTGTATT
>JAKSQT010000135.1 GCA_024403995.1 Ruminococcus sp. | reverse complement strand
AGACTATGGGTAATGGATAGATTACAATTATTTCTGCTTTTCTGCGATCGTATGCACATATTCAGATAACTCTTTTGTTTTAAGCAACGGTGCAACATGACCGCCCTCTATGTAAAACAATTCTTTATCCGGTGCGTCAACCTTTTCAAAATAGGCTTCGGCTTCTTCAACCATATTCACCGAACCATGATCCTTTGTTCCAACGATCACATAATAAGGCACATCATACTTTGTTCTGTCTTTTATCGACAGTGACTGTACCATAGGAAATGCAATCGTGCATCGTTCACCGCCTATCAATTTAAGCTGATAATCGGTATATTTCTGTGACATTCCCATAGCGGTAAGCTGCTGTGTCAAAGTACAGTTGGGATTGAACCATAAGGCAGCATACAAGTTCTGATCCGAATCCTTGAAATAATCATCAGTAAAGTTATATGCTTCGTCCAGACGATTCAGGATATCTTCTTGCTCCTCGTCTGTAACGATCATTGAGGGATCGAGTTTTTCGGCAAGCGCATGAAGTTCAGGATCATTTTCAGACTGCTCTAATGCCCATTCCCTGAACATCGCTTTGCTTTCGGGCATATCCACCATAAGCGACATTGCGATACAAGCGTCATATTTTTCGGGATATTCAAGTGCGAGATTGGAGGCATATACAGAACCCCATGAATGACCGATCAGAGTGATCTTTTCCTTTCCGAGATGTTCGCGCAGATAGTCCGTCATTTCAAGACCGTCCTGCAAAAACATTTCGGCAGATGGTAATTCACTCTCGGCATAATCTGGATAATTGTGACCGAATCCGCGCTGATCCCAGTCAACGACCGTGTAATCCTCGCTGAGCGTTCTCAGGATACTCCAGTCCAGCCAGCTTGTAGCAGTTCCTGGACCGCCGTGAATATACAGCAGAACAGGATTATCCTTGTCCTGTCCGTAGATGTTTATCCATTCCTTTGTCCCGTTTATATCGACATACATCGTTTCGTTAATACCGCCGTCGGGTGTTTTGCCGTTTATTGCCTTGCCTATAAGCCGTGCGACAAGCAGTATTATGATCGCTGCTACAAGTGTTATCAGTATTCCGAGCAGTATCTTTCCTGTGATTTTCATTGTTTTTTTCATAGAATATAAGCTCCTTATTCAAACTGAAATACTATCTGTTCAGTAAACACAGTGTACAAGACCGTCAAGCCAGTCTTTTATCGTCCTTATCAGTCCGGTATCGAACGGTTCCTTTATGAGTCTACGATATGTTTTCTTCATATTCAGAATACTGTTTTCCCCGTCATTTACTCGCAGAATATGTGTAAGTCCTTCGGGAGCAAAGCATCTGATGTGGCTTTCTGCCCGAAGTGCATCAAGTCTGTGATAGTCTGCCTGAAAATCAGCCTTGCCTGTGATCGCAAGTACGGGCTTGCCATATCTTTTCAGGATCTCAGCAAAATCCTCCGAGGTATATGCTCCGTGTTCCCGCAGCCATTTTGCAGGCATACCTGCGCCCTTGACATACACTTTTTCTTTGGTTGTTTCCTTGCTTTTTCTGAACATATCATCTACCAATGCAAGCTGTTTATTGAGGTCAAAGCTCTTTCGAATGATCGCACCTGTCAAGCCTTTCATGGAGGGAAGCTCCTCAGCCATTCGTTTGTTCTGATAATAAAGTGCATCCTTTATGCACATTCCAGCACCGCCCAGCAGGATCAATCCTGCTGTTTCTTCTTTTTCTGTTACAAGAGTTGCAATCATCGCTCCCTCGCTGTGTCCGCAGACAAGTATTCTGTTTTCATCAACATACGGCAGGCTTTTCAGATAACGGATCACAGAGATCGCATCATTCGTCAGGTCTGATAGTCCTGCACTGCTGAAACTGCCGCCCGATCCGTGAGTGCCGCGCTTGTCGTAACGGGCAGATACATAGCCGCACTCTGCAAATGTATGTGCCAATTCCTTATACATATTGGAATGAAGTCCGAAACCATTTCCGTCACGGTCGAGTTTTCCTGTTCCCATGATGATGACAACGGCAGGAGATCTCCTGCTTTCGTCCTCATAAGTGATCGTAGCCCCGATCGGATATTCGCCCTGTATTGTAGTTTTCTTTTCTCTGAATTGCATATTGTTCACCTCAAAAAATGATAAGCCAGATCGTTCTGCTGATGATATGTGTCAGCATATGTGCAAGCATCGCATACTGAATGCCGTATTTCCGGTAGAGCCTGCCGAACACGATCCCAAATGCGCCGTTCATCAGAAAGCACCTGAATATCAGCATAGGGGTCAGATGTCCGAATATCTGAATCGTTGCAGGCAGGTGTCCTGCGGCAAACAATGCAGCAGCGATGATATTCGAGATAACGAGTGCCTTTTCGGGAACAGCATTCTCTTTTCTGCAAAACAGCTTCCAGCCGATCAGTGCGAGCAGGCTCATAAAGAACAGCCGCAGCATAACTTCCTCAATGACACCGCCGTACA
>JAKSQT010000134.1 GCA_024403995.1 Ruminococcus sp. | reverse complement strand
CGACTATTCCTCCGGGGCGAACCTTATCAATGGTTCGTGCAAAGAAATAGTCGTGTATAAGGAAATTGTGCTTATCGTATTTTTTATCGGGTATCTTAAAATCGCCGAAAGGCACATTGCCAAGTGCGACATCAAAGAAACTGTCGGGAAGTGCCGTGCTTTCAAAGCCTTGTACGGCGATGCTTGAATTTTGATAAAGCTGCTGTGCAATTCTGCCCGATATACTGTCAAGTTCAACACCGTAAACGCTTGAACTGTTCATTTCATCGGGTAGCATACCGATAAAGTTGCCGACACCGCAGGAAGGTTCAAGGATATTACCACTTTTGAAACCTAAATTATCGAGAGCTTCATAAACGGCATTTATTACGACCGGAGGGGTATAAAATGCGGTAAGCGTACTTTCTCGTGCAGCCGCATATTCGTCTTCTGTCAACAGCTCCTTTAATTCAAGGTAATGCGGATTGTCTTCCTTAAAGCAATCAGCAAGACCGCCCCAACCGACATATTCAGACAATACAGCCTGTTCATAGGGCTGAGCAAGCCTGCCTTCACTTTCAAGTTTTTTAAGAAGCCTTATGGCAGTTACATTATGCTGATACCGTTCAAGCGGAGTACCTTCGCCAACCTCATAATCTTCAATTTTGAAATTGTTTCTGTATTCCGTCTGTATTTCGGGATAAAGAACAGTAGGTGCAATATTCTGTCGCCTTGCCGGTTTCGGTGCTGAAAGAGTTAATTCGGGTACAACTTCATTGTCTTTTTCAACTTTTTCAATGGCTTCGACAATACTTTCAACTTCTTCATCAAGGTCAACGGGTTCGCTTTCTGCCTTTATATACGGAGAGTCAATGATTTCCGAGCCTGCCGGCATAGTATCAAGGGAATTAAGGAAATCTCTTGATATTGTATTGCCGTTTTCATCACGGTAAAACACAAGATTTAACGGAACACCGTAATACAGTTCCTCTTTAATATCCTTAACAAACTGATATTCGCTTGTGTATTCAATACTTTCACGAACTTTGCCGTCAGAGGAAAGATAGTCAATTCTACCTACCGGGAATGAATTAACGGGTTCTTCCTTATTGGATGAAGAAACAAGCACATTTTTTCGGCTGCCGTCTTCTTCCACCGTTGATAATGCGACATCAAAGCCACGGTCAAGAAGCATATTCATATAGGTTTCAAGGCGGTGATACGGCATACCGACCATAGGAACACGGTCAACATCATTTACTGTTCTCTGTGTAAGAACAAGGTCAAGACTTTCTGCCACTATCGGAGCGTTTTCACCCATAACCTCATAAAAATCTCCGACCTGATAAAGAAGTATCGCTTCGGGATTTTCACTCTGTTCCTGCTTGTAGCTGTCATAAATAGAAATCGGCTGCACCGGCTCTATTTCACCGATATAGCTTTCAATCTCTTTATATATGCTGACAAAGTTTTCGGGAGTGAAGTCCGTGTAATCGGGAGGTGAGTTATAGTCATTATCTGCTTCGGCAAAATACGGTGTATTTACATCTGCTATGAGCTGATCCGCAGCTTCGTCAATATAGTTTCGCAGGGTTTTTGCCTGCTCCGCTTTATCTTCTGATTCAAGATTTATAGGATAGTCATTGCAGAACTCTATAAAGGTTCTGAAGCTCATTGAATTGCTGACATACTGTGCGCCCGCCGTAGCATCGGGATTAAGATACATCCAAGTGATTGTTTCGGTAGATTTATCAATATAGATGTGGTCAACCGTATTATTCAAAAGGCTTTCGGAAGCAAGAGCAGGTTCAGTTTTTTCTTCGGCAAGTTTTTGATACTTGTCATTTAACGGATTTTCCTTAACCTTTTCATCGAACTCCGAGCGAGTCATAACCTTGTTTATAATGGGAAAGTCCGGATCAAAAAGGCGTACTTCATCTTCACCGAGGCTCACAATATCATAAGGCTTTATGCCTATATGAACCGTATCACCGAGAGAAAACACATATACCTTTTCGGGTTCGGGCGGTGGGTTAAGCTCATCGAATGTCGGTTCAAACGGTTTCGCAATATCGCCGGACAGCAATGTCAATACATTCTGACAGCGTTCCGTCAGGTGAGTATTCTCGGCAATGATTTTGTTCATCGCTTCACGCATTTTCGGAAGAACGAAAACATTTTCGCTTGTTGCGAAGATATATTCTTTCTTTTCGCCCCATACAAACTTGCCGCTTGCGCTTATATACTCATAAGCGTTCAGCTTTGCAGTATCGTTTCCCAAGCTGTCCTGAAAATCGTTGTAATCACGAATAATTGAATTGTATTCATCTGCTATCGACTGCCGTTCCTGCCGCAATTCATTTTCCCTTAAATATACGGGGTAATATTCTTTTTCCTCCGCAGTGAGATAACGGTCAACCTTTATAAGCTCGGTTATTCTTTTTGCGACCTTACTCCAAGAAAGAGTAACAGAAGCATAATCGGGGTTATCTTTCCAACTGC
>JAKSQT010000133.1 GCA_024403995.1 Ruminococcus sp. | reverse complement strand
ATCGCAAAATTCCCCGGTTTATTGTTAACAAGCTATGAACAAAAGTTTGTGCGCATTGCGGCTTGTATTGATATAGAATTGCGCGCTATAATTTGATTGTGGTCGAACGATGCGACTGCAAATCTGAGTTTCATATATATGCTGAAACGGAAAGAGAGGTGAATGCGATGGGGCTGTATCTTGAAAAGATCGAGGAAAACGAGAAGAAGATCAAGAAGCTGAAGGCGTCGATCGAGACCAGCAAGGCAAAGCTCAAAAAGCTGGTGGACGAAAATGCTCACCTGAGCTATCTTGAGATTAAGGCAGAATACAACTGCGAAGGTCGTGAGCTGCTGGAGGTTCTCGCAAGAGAGCGTGAGCAGTCGGCAAAGCTGAAAGCTGACGATCTGGCTAATCTGGATAATGATGTAACTGCGTATACCGCTGATGATAATAGCAGTGATACCGATAAAAGCGATGATGAGTTCGGTCAGCAGATGAGCTTTACGGATAAGAGTAATCCTTTCGAGGACTAAAATATATCCGACAACAAAACGATAGCTGTAAAACCGGGACGGCATCTTCCGTTCCGCACAGCTATTTCAAAAACAGAAAGAGGGGCAGATAGAGAAAGCGATCCCCTCGCTCTAAAAGCATAGAGAAAGAGAAGCTAAGGAGTACAAGCTATGAATAATAACACAACTGCCATAGATAGAGAAAAGGCAGATAACACTTTTACCACAAAGTCCGCATATAAAATCGGGCATACAACCTATACTGTGACACCGGTATTCAACCCTGCTTCAAAGGAAAGCCTTTCGGGTATCTTGAAAAGGCTGATCATCCGGGAGAGCGAAAAACTCCTCGGTGAATCCGGACAAGAACCCGAGAAGCAGGCTGTGTAACTTTGGAATATCGGCGCATTGCCAATGACGGTATATTGCGCTATAATGATAACATAGCTTGCTGTATCTGTCGGAAAGGAAGGTTAATATGACAGACAAGATCACAGCATTATATTGTCGTCTTTCGCAGGACGATATGTTACAGGGTGAGAGCAACAGCATCACTAACCAGAAGGCTATCCTCAAGAAGTATGCTGAGGAGAATGGTTTCAGCAATCCCGTGTTTTATGTGGACGATGGTGTGAGCGGAACTACATTTGACCGTGAAGGCTTCAAGTCTATGATGGCTGATGTAGAAGCCGGAAAGGTCGGAACTGTTATCACTAAGGACTTGAGCCGCCTTGGTCGTGACTATCTGAAAACCGGTGAATACATCGAGATCATTTTTCCTGATTACGATGTTCGCTACATAGCGATAAATGACGGCGTGGATACGTTCAAATCTGAAAATGAGCTGCTTGCATTCAAGAACATTTTTAACGACTGGTACGCCAGGGACACAAGCAAGAAAATCAGAGCCGTTTTCAAGACTAAGGGACAATCGGGCAAACATTTTTCTAATCCGATCTACGGCTATAAGCATTCGGAAACGGACAAGAACCTTTGGTTGATCGACGATGAAGCCGCCGAAGTTGTTCGCAAGATTTTCCATCTTTGCATTGATGGCTATGGTCCGGCACAGATCGCTCGTATATTGACGGAACAAGGAATTCCAACGCCGACTGCTTATGCATTGTCGCAGGGCAGAGATAACGGTCACAAGAATGCCAACCTCAATCGCTGGGGTATGGAAACGATCTCGGGTATTCTTGAAAAGCCCGAATACGCAGGTCATACAGTGAATTTCCGTACTCATGTGAAGTCCTACAAAAACAAGAAGCGTGTGGATAACCAAAAAGAGGACTGGCTGGTTTTTGAGAACACCCATGAGCCTATCATCACACAGCAGGAGTTTGACTTGGTGCAGGAGCTTCGCAAGAACAAACGCCGCCCGACAAAGCACGAAGAAGTCAATCCGTTTTCCGGCATCTGCTACTGTGCCGATTGCGGAAAGAAGCTGTATCTGTGCCGAGCGACAACCATGACCGAAGATCAGGAACATCTGAAATGTGGAACCTACGCCAAGGATAAGAATGGCTGTACTATTCACTTCATCAGGACGATCGTTCTGAAAGAGATCATACTCGGTGAACTGAACAAGATGGTTTCCTTTGTCAAGGAGAATGAGGACGAGTTTGTACAGGCGGCTATGGATAATTCCGTTCAGAAGCAGTCCTCAGAACTTAAAAAAGCAAAGAAAGCCCTGAAACAGGCTGAAAAGCGTATCACAGAGCTTGACAGACTGTTTACAAGGCTTTATGAGGATAATGTTTCGGGGAAAATCTCCGATGAGCGATTTGCGGTTATGTCCACAGGATATGAGGACGAGCAGAAGAAACTGAGAGCAACCGTAGCAGAGCTGACCGCTTACATTGATACTGCCGAACAGAAGTCAGCCGATGTGACCGCATTCATCAGCGTGGTGCAGAAGTATGAGCATATTACGGAGCTGACACCTGAGATCATGCATGAGCTTATCGAGAAGATCGTTGTTCACGCTCCTGACAAGA
>JAKSQT010000132.1 GCA_024403995.1 Ruminococcus sp. | reverse complement strand
AATTTCTTCTTCAGGACAAGCAGAAAAATTCAAGATTTAGTTGGTGGAGCAATACCTTAAAATTATGCATGAAAAGAGGAATAATAATGTATATTGAAAAGATAAGTTCACCATCTGACATAAAATCAATGAACATAGATGAACTCAATGCACTTGCAGGTGAGATAAGAAATGCCCTCATGAACCGACTCTCGAAAAGGGGCGGTCATGTCGGTCCTAACCTTGGTTTTGTCGAGGCAGCTATTGCCATGCATTTCGTTTTTGATTCGCCAAATGACAAGATAGTTTTTGATGTTTCACATCAGTGCTATACCCATAAAATCCTCACAGGCAGGAAAGATGCTTTTCTTTATGATGAGCATTTCGGCGATATTTCGGGATATACCAACCCTGACGAAAGCGAGCATGACTTTTTCAACGTTGGACATACATCAACAGCGGTAAGCCTTGCCTGCGGACTTGCCAAGGGACGTGACCTGAAAGGCGGCAGTGAGAATATCATCGCTGTAGTGGGCGACGGTTCACTCAGCGGCGGTGAGGCTCTTGAAGGTCTGGATTTTGCGGCAGAGCTTGAAAGCAATTTCATAATCGTAGTAAATGATAATGATATGTCGATCGCAGAAAATCACGGCGGACTCTATAAAAATCTGAAAGAACTGCGTAAGAGCGGCGGAAAATGTGAATGCAACCTGTTCAGGGCGATGGGGCTTGACTATGTTTATGTCGATGACGGCAACGATATTGAAAAACTGATAGCTGCATTCAACGGCGTGAAGAACATTGACCACCCGATCGCTGTTCATATAAATACGCTTAAAGGCAAAGGATATGAGCCTGCGGAGACTAATAAAGAGGACTGGCACTGGCATATGCCGTTCGCAGAGGAGGCAGATTCCTCAGACGTTGAGAATTACAGCGATATGACCTGTGATTTTCTTATGAATAAAATGAAATCGGATAGAAATGTAGTCACCGTTGTGGCGGCTGTACCGGTAAATATCGGATTTACCGAGGATAAACGACGTGAGGCAGGCAGACAGTTTGTAGATGTCGGAATTGCCGAGGAACACGCTGTTGCCTTTGTTTCGGGCATTGCAAAGAACGGCGGAAAGCCTGTTTTTGCAACGCATTCAAGCTTTTTGCAGAGAACTTATGACCAGATATCTCAGGATCTGTGCATCAACCGCAATCCTGCGACTATCCTCGTGAATACAGCTTCCGTATTTGGCATGAATGATGTGACACACCTCGGAATCTATGATATTCCGATGCTGTCAAATATTCCCGAACTTGTATACCTTGCGCCAACAAACTGTGAGGAATATTTTGCCATGCTTGACTGGAGCATTGAGCAGACAGAATATCCTGTTGCGATTCGCATACCATGCAATGGCGTTGTGCATACTGACAGACCTGTTGACAAGGATTACAGCAATATCAACAAGTACAAGGTAACTCAGAAAGGCAGCGGAATTGCTGTTATTGCTCTCGGTGATTTCTATCAGCTCGGCGAACAGCTTGCCAAGCTTATTCAGGATAAGACAGGAACTGCTCCGACATTGATAGATCCACGCTATATCACGGGTACTGACGATGCACTTCTTGATGAACTGAAAAAGAATCACAGCAAGGTCATAACTCTTGAAGACGGCATACTCAGCGGCGGATTCGGCGAGAAGATCGCACGTTATTACGGTCCATCAGATATGAAAGTGTACAATTACGGTCTGAAAAAGGAGTTTCTTGACAGATATGATGTCAATGAGGTGCTTGCGGAAAATCATCTCACTCCCGAACTGATAGCGGCTGAAATACTATGAAAATATACATCGATGCAGACGGCTGTCCGGTAGTGGATATAACCGTGAAAACTGCGAAAAAATACGGCGTTTCCTGTGTTATCATATGCGATACGTCTCACCGCATCGAACGTGACGGCGTTGAGACGATAGTGGTTGACAAGGGGGCTGACAGCGCCGATTTCAGGCTGGTGAATCTCATTTCGGAGGGAGATATTGCGGTAACTCAGGATTATGGACTTGCCGCAATGTGCCTCAGCAGAAAGGCAGTCGTACTCAATCAGGACGGCAGGCGGTATTCGGATGAAAATATATCGGGACTGCTTGAATTCCGTGCAGTATCAAAGAAAATACGCAGTTCGGGCGGCAGACTCAAAGGTATGCCGAAACGTACAAAGCAGCAGGACGATGCCTTTGAAAAAGAACTGAATGCTTTGTTGATTCAGGCGGTCAACTAACAGCATAAAGTATGGTCTGACACAGCAAATAAGGTGGCGGCATACAGCACATTATTTTTTTCTGTGCTGTATACCGCCGCTTTTGGGCATTCTGTTATCCTAAAATAACTAAAATATTAAGTGATGCATATTTAAAAAGCTGTAAAATTGATTTGTGGTATAATGTAACTATAAAAAGGGCACCTCTAAAAATCCCTTCTGAGGAAAAGCAACTATGCACAGCATCTGCTGCGTCAAGCCCTCTCGTAGTGCGAAAGCACGCCTTCG
>JAKSQT010000131.1 GCA_024403995.1 Ruminococcus sp. | reverse complement strand
GATACAAGTTTATGACGTACAAAGTCGTCAGACGTGCTTTGTGCGGTGTTGCCTTTACTCAAACTCCCTGACAAGTGAAACATGACCTGAAAGTTCACTAAATCCGTTTTTCAGGTAAAACTGATACGCAGGAACGGTATTCTCAGTTTGCAGAAAGATATGCTGAATGCCGGTCTGTTTCACATATTCCGTGACCTGACGCAGGAATTCTGTACCATAGCCATTTCCCTGACGTTCAGTCTTTATGCAGAATTCGTAAATGTAATACTCATTTCCTGTGTGCCAGTGCATCAGTCTGCCAAGCGACAAGCCGATAAGCGTATTATTCTCGAAAAGTCCTATTGACAGCGGATTTCTGCCGTCGATGAGGTCAAGCATATATTCACGGAGCTGATTTTCATCGCTCCAGTCGTCATTCCACGGTTCTTTGGTGAAAATGTCCTTAAAAAGCGCCTGAATTTCGTCAATATCATCAATGCAAAGTCTTTTTATGGATAATTCGTTATTTTCCATAGCATACACCTCTATAAATATTATACCATTGCCCTACAGAAACGTCAATAATTCTTGACAAAAAGTAAAATAATTGCTATTATATAAGTATGAATGAGCAAGGGAGGATGTCCGTGAACAACAACGAACTGCACGAAATTATTCTGGAACAGCTTAAAACAAAACAGCCTTTGTGGTCGAACTGGAATATCGGCGAAAAAATCGGTTCAGGCGGCTACAGCTATGTATATAAAATAACCGCTGAACGCTCAGGCAGAGTTGATGTTGCGGCTTTGAAGGTGGAACCTATCGTCCCGTCAGACAGCGCAATGTTTGACGAGGAACGCCGACTGCGCTCTATTGAGCGAAAACGTGAGCTTGTCATCAACGAGTCAAATATAATGCATAAGCTGAAACACTGCCCGAATATCGTCTCATATGAGGACGAGTCATTCTTTGACCTCGAAATCGACGGCAAAAATGAGGGCTGTTATTTCTGCCTGAGAATGGAATATCTGAGCTGTCTCGGCGATCTGCTGAAGAAAAAAGGCGCTTTTGAACTTTCCGAGACTAATGTCAGAAAACTTGCAAATGATATCGCAAACGGCATAAAAGCCGCCCATGACATGGGAATAATCCACCGTGACCTTAAACCTTCAAATATTTTCCTTGACGAAAACAGCGGTACTTTCAAGCTTGGTGACTTCAATATTTCCAAGGAGACAGAATACACCCGTACTTTTGCCGGTACAAACGGATATCTCGCTCCGGAAGTCTATAAGGCTAAATCATCATCTTTTGAATATTATACAAAACTTGCGGATATTTATTCATTCGGCATCTGTCTCTATGTGCTGATGAATGACCTGTATATGCCGTTTGAGCGTGAGGAGAGACTTTCTCTTGAAGATGCCGTGGATATGAGACTGCGTGGCACTCCTGTATCCCCGCCTGCAAACTGCTCGGCAAGCTTTGCGAATATCATTTTAAGAGCCTGCGAATATGACAGGAATGACCGCTATCAGAGTATAGATGAGCTTATACATGACCTGAAAAAGCTTGAAAAAATACCTGTCAAACCGTATAAGCATGAAACTGAGTCTGAACCTCAGCTTACTGTTGAAAAACAGCCGTTGGTGCCGCAAAAGCCCAAAGAACAGAACTATGCTCCAAGCAGCGGGACAAAAGCATTTGATCCTGTTCCGCTGATAGTAGTAATACTTACGCTTCTGCTTGCACTCGGTTTCGGCACGCTGGTATATATGCTTTTCAGCGGCGGTTTCGAGAAAGAAGAAGTACACATCACTTCCCTCTCCCCTAATATGACCGACATTGAAATAGACATTTTTGAGGATATCGAGATAACTGACGTTGACTGCCCCGATGTCATAGAAATGAGCGGTATCGAGCCTACTTTCGGCTATAAATATACCACCGAGCTTATGACGATGAATACTGACCTCATTATTGATGTGAATGACGGAGCGGCTGATGAACTTCAATGGGACGTACCTGACGGACTGTGGGTATCGGCTGTTTATTCCGACGGAAAATATCTTGTTACCCTTGATGCCGCTGATTCCTTCGGCACGGACAAAGAATGCACAGTCAGCTTTTATAACAGCGACAAAAGTGCCGTATGCAAGGTAAATGTCGATATTAAGAATACAGGCCCGTTCAAGGACGAGCTTGTGCTGAAATCAAGCGATGAAAGTGTTATCAGCTTCAACGAGAATAACAAATTCATCCTCCACACCGCAGGCGATGCAACGATAAGCTGGAACTACGGCGGCGAGGTAAAGTATACCAAAGACGTTACTATCAAAAAATAAGCCCCCTTGAAAACGATGATACTCATATAGAAGTTGTTACTCTTTATCGGGGAAAACCTTTCTGAGGAAAGGTTCTTCCCCGAACCCCTTTCCAAAGACTTTTAGTATTATGGCGTATCTGATATGGGACAAATGTCCAATATCAGATACGCTAAAACACCCAAAAGTTTTAGGAAGGGAGTCTGAGGGAGAACCCTTTTT
>JAKSQT010000130.1 GCA_024403995.1 Ruminococcus sp. | reverse complement strand
TAGTTATGCGTTTTACCGCAGTCCTTGCCCATGTAGAGATACTCCATCTTCTCCTGGTCAAGATGCTCGGTGCGGAGTGCTTCACGGTCAAAGCCTTTTTCTTTCAGGTGATACAGCACAATGCGTGAGAGCTGCACCTGAACAGTACGATAGCTGTCTGTATCAGCACAATGGTCAAGAATTCCAAGTATATCAAAAATCGTTTCAGTTGCTTTCAGATTATCGGTATCATATTCAGTTTCAGGAACATATTCAACATATCGGTCATTGTTGAGAAACTGAACAGTACAATTAACATAAGGAATGATTTTAAGCTGTGTTTCAAGAGAAATCTCACTTCCACGCCTTAAACTTATCCATCTCTGCGACAGCGAGCTTACAGACTTGAATATGCTTCTCTTTTTGCTTGTTTCAGGAATGATAGGTGTATCGTCCTCATTGATAAGATAATCTATCGGAACATCGAAGTATTCAGCAATTCTCGTTATCATATCGAGGTTAGGCATACCGTCATTCACCCATTTGGTAACGGTCGCAGCAGAAATGCCAAGTTCTGTGGCTACAGCTCTCGGCTTTACGTTATGTTCATCACAAAGTTCATTATATTTCTTCCAAAAGACAGTCATTTTGTATCCCTCCATTTTGTGCAAAAGGCAGAACTTAATCCGTTCTGATTATTTTTGCTTGACATATGCTACTCTAGTAGCATATAATATATTTCAGAGATCGAAACGTGTTATTTCTTAAAATATTATAGCACATCAAATGCAATCTGTCAATAGAAATAAAAGATAAATTACAAAAGAAAAGGAAACCGAACAAATGAATAGTATTTTATGGGGTGAACCAAAACCGCTCAGGCAAACAGCTGACCTGATTTCTTTTCCTCTTGATGCCCTGCCGCCTGTTCTGCGTGATATGGCACAGGCGATCTCGGTCACGACTTCCACTGATGTGGGAATGGCAGGAACAGCAATGCTCTCAGCCGTAGGCTACTGCTTTTCGGGAATGTACCGACTGGCAGGCAAAGCAGACCACACCGAACCGCCTATACTGTATTCGATCATCATAGCACAGCCTTCTGAAAGAAAATCTCCTGTGATGCACTTCATCAAAGCTCCGTTCGACAGCTTTGAGAGCAAGTACAACAAAGACCACCGTGAGGAAATTTACAAGGCACAACAGGATAAAAAGGCTCTTGAAGCCCGTGTAAAAGCTATGGAGAAAGAGGACGAGCCTGATACTGCGACTATTGCAAAGATGCGTGTCCAGGCAGATAATATCCGAAACACTTCACCAATAAGAATAGCCGTTGACGATATTACGCCTGAATCCCTTGTGGTTGAGCTTTGCGAGAATGATTCTCTGCTGATGATTTCAGACGAGGCAGGTATGCTCAGTAACTTCAACGGCAAATACAGCGGAGGAATTCCAAATCTCGACCTGTTCCTCAAAGCGTGGAACGGAGAGAAATATATCTGCAACAGGGTTGTGCGAGGTCGTTCTGAAATTCCACGTCCGTATCTTTCGGTAGCTATCGCAGGTCAGCCGTATATCTGGGACAACATGATGAATGATGTGGCTTTCAGGTCAAGCGGAATGCTCGCCCGTTTCATTCATTGTTTTGCAAACAGCGATGTCGGACATCGAAAATATGATACAGCTTCGATACCCAAAGAAGTCAGAGAGCAATATCATAATTTCATTCATCAGCTTTTAAGGAATAAGAAAGGTCATAACGGAGAAGAACTTCTGCTTCACCTGTCTGAAAAGGCATCAAATGAGTATATCAGTTATTGCAATAACTATATTGAACAGGATATTAAAAATTCTATGTGCTGCTGTCAGGATTGGGGCGGAAAGTTTCACGGACTTATACTGAGGATAGCCTGTATTCTTCATTGCGTGGACTGCTGTTCCAGAGGAGTTGAGCCTTCCGAGGAACGTGTGAACCATGATACACTTGTGAGTTCATTCAGCCTTGCTCACTATTATCGCTATCAGGCGATATATGGTTTCAGCGTAAATGCTCCTGATGGGAACATCGTCAAGGCTGAGAAGATCATTCAGATTTTCAAGACCAAGAATATCAAACAGGGCTTGAAATCCGATCTTTATCATTCCTGCCGATGCAATCTTTTCCCCACGGCAAAGGACTTCTATTCGGCACTTGACACCCTTGCTGAGTATGGGTATATCGCCTACGAAGATGTCACCGCTGCCAACAACAAAACAGCTCAGATGGTTTATGTAAATCCCAATATCTGATTCACGTTGGATTTTGTGGTTTTTGTGGTGGCTGATATTGAAACAGCGATATTGTGGGATTTGCAAGCGACAAAGTGAAATGTTGGCTGATGTCGGTTAAGGATTTTCAGCTCGTTGAAGTATTGAACATGGACATTTTTGTCCGAGTTCAGATGTCCATATCGGCGCAGACAGCAGTTCAATTTTGAACAGTAAATCATGCTTGAATTTTTTATTTTTGCAAAGCTGATTCTGAAAAATTGTAGTGCAGATTTTTGTATGTTTGCGCCCACATTTTTGGCTTATAA
>JAKSQT010000013.1 GCA_024403995.1 Ruminococcus sp. | reverse complement strand
CAGATCATTGTTTTCGATTCTGAGGATATCATCACAACAAGCAATGAATTACCGCTTGAAAACTATTAAGGCAACACCGCACAATCTTTGTGCGGTGTTGCCCCAGCGTGTCAAAAAACTTATTTGGGGACGTCGAGGACGCCGTCCCCTACAAATACATTAACGAAGAATAGCTGAATTGTAGGGGCTGGCGTCCTCGACAGCCCTTGTTTAACGAAATAATTTCGACTTTTTCAACAGACTGAGGCGGTACTGCAAATTTCGCAGTACCGCCCTTAATTTATATGTTACTGATTTTCATGGAAGAAATAAGGAAGTGCATCATATACATAATGTCTTACATATCCCCACCAGTGAGTCAATCCCGGAGCTACAAGGAAGTAGAAGTTACCCTGTGAGAAGTCGGAAGTATATACAAACTGTGACATCGGCTTCATTGCCTCAACCTGTGGACTTATGTTAGGATATGCGATATCATCTGAACCTGTAGCGGCAAAGATGAAGTAATCTCTCGGTGTAAGACCGGCTTTATTGATTGCATTTCCGATTGACTGTGCCTTTTCCTGAGCAGAGTTGCCATCCCAGTGGTCGCCGCTGAGAGGCATGAAATATCCAACCATATCAAGACAGTTCTGCATTACAGCCCATGTTGAAACGCCGCCCATTGAGAAGCCGCCGTATGCTCTGTGCATTCTTGAAGCCTCAATACCTGCGGCATCCGTGGATTCTGCATATGTTGAATACTTGCCCTCAACAAACGGTACAACATTTGCTCTGAATTCCTGATAGAAGTTCTGTGCAGAACAGTTGCCGCCGTTGAATGTAGGTGTAACAACTATCATCGGTTCAAGGTCGCCGTTCATGATCATATGGTCAAGAATATTGTCAAGCTCAACATCTGTTCCGAAAACAGTATTTTCATTTTCTCCGCCGCCGTGCATGATATAGAAGATATTATACTTCTTTTCAGGATCATAGTTGTACGGAGTATAGACATAAAGTGTCTTGTTGCCGTTGATGCTGTTGTATGTTTCCTTGTGTACCGTTCCCTTCTGCGAGCAGTTGCCAAGATAGTCATTAGGAGCTGCATGATATGAAACAGCAGAATTATATTCAAATGTGGATACAGGCTCAGGCGGAAGTTCAGGAGCATTGTCAGGGAATTCCGTTGTTTTGCCAAGAGCAAATTCCTGAATGAGAACGAGGTCATTAATTTCAAATTCAGTGCTCTTATCTACGTCTGCTGCACTTTTTGTAAGCTTATCGCTGAACTCATTGATAAGTCCGTCTCTTGCCATAGCAACATCAAGAGCATCGATCTGACCATCAAAGTTTACATCACCGAGAAGAAGTGTTCTCGGAACTGCGCCCTTAATTTCTGTACCTGCCTTTGCTGCAATTACCTCATCAATATAGAAAGAGACCTTACTTGTGTCAGTTTCAGCGTATATTGAGATATTTTCGGCACCGTCAGGAATTTTGAACTCCTTGTTTGCAAGCTGTCCCCATTCGCCCTTTGGAATTGTTGCGGATGCTATTTTGTCATAATGTGTTTCGCCGCCTGCGTCATACTGCATGGTGAAATGAAACAGATCATCTGCCGAGCCTGTCTCATACATTACGTTGCAGCTGAAACTGTAAGTTTCACCTGCCGCAAATTCAGAACCGAGTGACTTGATAGGACCGTTCCACGAATCACTTCTGCCGGAAACATAAAGTGAACCGCTGCCCTGATATGCAGCTTTTGTGGATGAAGCAACTGTTTCTGATGCTCTGCCGCCCCAGCCGTTCTCTCCGCCCTCGAATGAGTCATGAAAGATGTAATCAGCACTTTCGTCATCAAGCAGCGGAATACTGTCAGGTATACTCTCTGCAAAAAGTACATTTGCAGTTTCCGGCTGGTAATCTGCAGTTTCTTCCGCATAAACCGTCGGGAAGCAGCCTGCAACCGAGAGAGCAGATATTGCAGCTGCCGTTGTGATGGATACCATCTTCTTCATTTTCAATTCCTCCTTCTGACTGCATCTTTATTTTTTCGACAGTGAAGAGCCGTCGGTACATCAGTTAAATCATACATATTAATTAAGGCAACACCGCACAAAGCACGTCTGACGACTTTGTACGTCATAAACTTGTATCTTTTCCGTCATCTTGCACAGAAATTCTTTGCCATACGACAGTATGCCTGCAAAATTTCTGTACAATCTGACGAAAAATCTAACTGCGTTTCTGCCGCACAATCTTTGTGCGGTGTTGCCTTAAAAATAAAATATATTGCTGCCGTTTCTGTTATATCTATTGGCGGTATAAAAACTGACTTGCAGTCATTTATGTTGTCATTATATCACACATTTTTTTCAATTGCAACCTATTTATTGCGAATAAGGTGGAAAAAACGCAGAAAATTCTTCATTTATTACACCTTTTCTACAATTATTGCAGTGTTTGTAATATCTAATTAATATCAATCAATTGTATTCACATATAAGCAGTGCAGTGATTCAAATATAATCCTTGACCATTATTTTGAAATATGTTATAATATATTATTACATGAAATTTTTATAGCAGTTCCACATAAAATCAAACGGCGCTGCTAAAAGCTTAGGAGAGAAACCAATGCCGGGTTACAGTATTCATTCAGCCTGCGGAATAAAAGCCATGCAGCTTGCAGAAAAATATGCATCAGAAAAATGTCCCGCTATTTCCACGCCGATTTTCAGCGAAAACGACAGAAAAAAATTCATGACAGGAAGTGTCCTTCCCGATGCCGCAAAGCTTGCAGCCTGCAAAGATGCGGATGCCATGAACCGAAAAGCACATTATGCCCCTGATAAATATTCATATTTCAAAACACCTGATATGGAGTATTTTATAAAAAAGCACCGTCTCCGCCTCGATGAACCGCTGTATATCGGATATGCGCTGCATCTTTACCTCGATATTCAGTTTGAAAATTACATAAAGGGAATTGCTTCATTTGTATCAGGTACGGCTGCTGAAGCGCCTCATTTTGTGCAAAGACAGCCCGATAAAACTTTGAAAATCATAAACTGCAAAGACTTCTGGCATGACATCTACAATGACTACACAAAGCTCAATCCTTACTATAAACAGAAATACGGTTTGAAAATGAGCGATTTCCTTACAGTTGACGAATTTGCTGATGCGGAAAACGCCGAACAGATCTCATGGTACAGAAAACTGCATGACGAGATATCTGTTATGTTCGGCAAAGCTGATGAAGATATCAGCAGCGGAAACACCGAAACGCTGCGATCAAGCACTGCTTCGATCAAAAGTAATGAGATCGATGCTCTTATTTCCAAAACAGTAAATGATTTCCTGAAAAAATATCTGTATCCCTTACTTGATGAAATGCAGCACAGCCTTTCACATACCGAATCCGAGCGTGAAGTGTCTGTCACCGATCATGAAGAAACAACTCTCAAAGGACGCTGGAAAGCTGAAAATATCAAGCTTGATTATTACAGAAAGCACTGGGATCATCTTGTGGAAAACGGCTGTATCGACAGTTTTGATGAGGATTTCTTCGACGGCGTTATGCAGGAAATTCGTGATGTTTCCAAAAGTGCAAATACTCACCGCAAAAAACACGGATGGTACACTGCACTTACAACTTATACCCTGCCTGTGCTGATAACGCTCGCATCAGCGATATTCACAGCTTTTTCAAGCAAAAATTCATCATCGGCAATATGCCTGATCTTCGGTATTATTTCCACAACATTGTCTGCATTGCTGACTGCGGTCACAAATCTTTCCGAGGTGCTTGCACATAGGGAAACATGGCTAAGACAAAGACTTTATTATTCGGTGCTTATGGAAGAAACCGAGTCGTTCTGCGAAAGAATAGGCGAATATACAGAGCTTGACGATTCTATTGCGGTAAGACACTATATGGATAATATCCGCCGCCTGAGAAAAAAGGATTACAGCAATTTCTTCACGAATATGGGCTGTACAAATTTTGAAGAAGAATAATGGTGAGAGATATGGAAGTAAAATGTGAATACTGCGGCAGTCTGTTCAGTGCAGCACTGACAAAATGCCCGAACTGTGGAGCACAGAACGATTCGATCGCCAGAACCGCTGCTGATCAGCCGCATACTATTGATGAACTTATAGAATGGTACAAGTCCAAGGGGCTTCCGCCTTATAATGTAACGAGATTTTTTATCGGAGAAAATTACAAGGGCGAACGTGCTTTCGGAATTTACCTTGATACAAACAGCGGAAATATCGTCGTTTACAAGAACACTTCATCAGGAAAAAGATGCATTCACTATGAGGGCAATGACGAGGAATATGCAGTAAATGAAATGTTTCAGCGGCTTAAAGCAGAAATTTTACAGCAGAAAATGCTGAATGCTAAGAAAAAGTGAGGTGGCTCGAAGTTGAAGATAAAATGCAGTTTCTGCGGAAACTATTTCGACGATTCTGAAAAGGTATGCCCCGACTGCGGAGGCGAAAATGCATCATATAAAAATGCCAAAGATTCAAAAGGCAAACCGAAAACTATCACTGCACTGAAAAAATGGTATTCAGACAGACATCTTCCGCCGCCTAATGTTACAAGATTTTTTATCGGAGTTAACTGCAAATCGCCAAAGGCTTTCGGAATTTATCAGGATAAAATATCAGGAAATTTCATCGTCTATAAAAACAAGGCATCGGGCGAAAGAGCTATAAGATATGAGGGCACAGATGAAGCATATGCAGTAAACGAGATCTATACCAAACTGAAAGAGCAGATCATTGACCAGAAAAAACGCAATGATGCCTTAAAAAGTTCTGTCGGCGAAAGCGTCGGTGAAAAGCTTGAAGATGCATTTGATGCGGTCAAGGATGTCATGTTTGGTACGGGAATAGGACAGATGCTCGTCTATCTGATATGTATGCCAATCTTATGTTTCATTATTTTTCTGGTTGTCGCCATAGGTCTTTTGATTTTCGGCAAAGATCCAAAAACCGGATATTATAAATATGATGATTCATATTATTACTACTGCTACAAAAGCTATAACGAGGACGGATATAACTGGTACAGATATCTTGATGATGAAAAGAAATGGTCTGAGCCGATAAATATTGATATCATGCCGGAAGAAATGAGAACTAAAAAGCCTTCAAAAAAATATTTTCTCGGTCTTCTATGGGATGAAGAATATCAATGCGAAGATTTTGCAAATTCGATCTATCAAAAAGATATTGATGCAGGTTTCTGGATAAAGGAAGGATATTTCAAATCCGAGGACAATGTTTTCTATCATTTTTACGATAAATACAACACAGGCTGGTACTCTTTCTCAGATGACTGGACTGCCGTAAATATAGAAGAACTTCCGGAATTATTATGGCATTCTTCAAAAGCAAACGAGTTTTTCATCTCGGAAACATTTTCGGACGATCTTAATGTCACGGATTTCAGCAATACAGTATTCTTTAAGGACAAGGCTATCGATAATGCCGTTGACAGAGGCTATTATCATTATGATGACAGCTATTACTATCATCTTTACGGCGACAGTTCCACAGGCTGGTATTATTATTCACCTGATGAGGACTGGGAGGCTATCGCTGCTTCCGAACTGCCTGACGATCTGCAGCACGCTTCAAAAACCGTTGACTTCTACTACACTCCGACATGGAATTCTGAAACTCAGATCACTGATTTTGAAGACACAGGCTTCTATTCAAGCTATATCGAAGAAGAAAACCGTGCCGCAGAAGAAGCAAACCGCAGTTACGATTATGATGACGATGATTATGATTATGATTATGACTGGGACAGCGATGACACTTGGGACAGCGACTCCTACGACTGGGATTCAGACTGGTAATAAAAAACAAAACCTCACAGTTAACGTCGGTACTCATATAGAAATTTTTACTCTTTATCGGGGCAAACCTTTCTGAGGAAAGTTTTTTCCCCGAACCCCTTTCCAAAGACTTTTAGTATTATGGCGTATTTGGTATAGGACATATGTCCTATACCAAATACGCTAAAACACCCAAAAGTTTTAGGAAGGGAGTTTGAGGGACAACCCTTTTTCAAAAGGGTTTCCCTCAATAATAAGTATAATATTTCTACATGAGTATCGCTGTTAAAACTGTGAGGTTTTTTATATCCATATGATCATTCGTGTCTCAAAGCATCGATAGGATTCATCTTTGCGGCACGGTTTGCAGGATAGAAACCAAATGTCACGCCTATCAATATTGATGATAATACAGAAATAATGATTGCGATAACTGACGGCTTGACTGTTACATCCACAACATCGGCATATTCAGGAACAACCGTCGTAACAACATATGAACCAACAAATCCAAGCAGATAGCTGAAACCGAGACCGATAAGTATTCCGATAATGCTTCCGATAATGCATATCATGATAGCTTCCATGACAAACTGTATACGTATCGATGAATTCTGTGCACCAAGAGCTTTTCGTACACCGATCTCACTTGTTCGTTCAACAATGCTTACAAGCATGATATTCATAACGCCTATACCGCCGACAAGCAGCGAAATTGCGGCAATGACTGAAAATGCTATCGTAAGTATGTTAAGAGCAATATTTATCGTACCGAGCATTTCCTGATCATATTCATCAACTTCAACGTGCCAGTATTCATTGCTGTGATAAATATTTTCAAAAAATCTTGTAAAGTTTTCCTTTGCAGATTTAATTCCCATATCCTGATTCCAGACAACAGTAACATAATTTGAACTGCAATTCTTAGGATCGACTAAATATTGAAAAGGAACATATATATTAGTCTTCTCGGATGAAGAACGCTCAACATCAGTTGTATTGTCCTCATAAACGCCGACAACATAAAAGATTGCTTCTTCTCCTGTTTGAAGGGCAATTGTTATCGGTTTATTGATAATTGAAGAATTGCCGCAGTATTTATGGGCAAAGCTTTGTGAAACAACAGCAACTGATTTTTTCTCGAGATCATCACGTAATGTAAGAAAACGTCCCTCTGCTAATTTTTTGTTTGTCATACTGAAATACCCGCTGGTGGTACAACGCAGACTAATATTCTGATAATCATTTTTCTGATTAAGCACCTTGCCGTCGCAGTAAAATTCATTTTCTGAAATTTCAAACTGATCAGGATACTTTTCAACGAGATCATAATACATCTGCAAAGTCGGCAGATCATCAGCCTCAAGTTTATCATATACATCCTCAGTATACTCTTTGGGGGTAAACCAGCCGTAAAAATAATTCATTCCAAAGCTGTTGAAGGCATTGTTCATGGTAGCTTTGACAGAACCGCCGATGGTTGTGATAATAATTACTGCTGAAATACCGATAATTATTCCGAGCATTGTAAGAAGTGAACGCATTTTGTTAGCTTTTATCGAAGATACAGCCATTTTTACGCATTCAATCAAATTCATTGTGTCCCCTCCGAATCCGAAATAATTTTTCCGTCGCTGATAGTGACTATCCTGTCCGTCTCACTTGCAAGCTCAGGGCTGTGAGTGATAAGAACAATAGTTTTTCCCTGTTCTTTATTCAGGCGATGGAAAATATCCATTATCTTTCTGCCTGTGACAGTATCAAGAGCGCCTGTAGGCTCATCGGCAAGAATTATAGAAGGTTCATTCGCCATAGCCCGTGCTATGGAAACACGCTGCTTCTGACCACCTGAAAGCTGATTAGGGAAATGTTCGCATCTGTCACTCATTCCGACCATTTCCATAAGCTTTCTGGCATTTTCAGTACGTTCCTTCTGTGCCACTCCTTTATAAAGCATAGGCAGTTCGACATTTTTTATGGCATTCAGACGTGGTATCAGATTGAATGTCTGGAACACAAAGCCGATCTCGGCATTTCTAATTTTACTTAGCTGTTTATCATTAAGCTCGCTTGTGCAAAATCTGTTCAGTGTATATGAACCGCTTGTCGGTTTATCAAGAAGTCCGAGAATATTCATAAGAGTACTTTTTCCCGCACCGGATGAACCAACTATCGAAACAAACTGTCCCTTTGGTATTTCAAGTGAAATATCAAATAGAATCTGCAATTCATTGTCCTGACCGATATTGAATTTTTTGTCTATATTCTTGAGTGAAATAATAGAATCATTCATAGTCTGCACCTGTTATCATTCTTCAAAAGTTACATCAATTTTTGTACCTTCTTCAAGCTTTGCAGGATTGGTGATAACGATTACATCCTTTACGACTTTAGTACCGGAAATTTCAGTGTAATAGCCGTTTTCCTCGCCTGTTTCCACTTCAATTGTGCCGACCTTGTAAATATCCCTGAAAGGTTCCGCAGTATAAACAAATTTATTTCCGTCCTTGTCGGTCATTATTGAATCATACGGAACAGCATATACGTCATTGGTAACGTTAAGGATAACTTTTACCGATGAAGTCATGCCGATAAATACATTATCCATAATTTTATCATCAGTAATATCTATTTTTACCGAATAGCTGTTGCCTTCGCCTGTCTGGGTCGCAAGCTTTGAAACGCTCTTTATAACGCCGGGAATCTCCATTTCCTCAGTGGCAACAGTTTTAAGGACAGCATTCATGCCTTCCTCGAGCTTGTAGACCTTAGTTTCGGGAAGTTCAGCAGTTACAAAATAGTCTGAATTATCAACTATTGTAGCAAGAAGCTGACCTGAAGGAACTGCATCTTCTGAAACTCCAAGACCGGTTATAATGCCTGAACATTCTGCCTTTATAACGCAGTTTTCCATCTGTTCAGTCAAAATATCAAGATCCTTTTGTTCAACCGAGAATGAATAGTACTTTTCAGAATCAAGTGCATCCTTTGCCTGCTGGACCGTATCATTGTTTCTTATACTTTTTAATTCAGCATATGCCGCAGTAACTGCATTTTCATATGCATCAAGTCCGGACTTTAATTCTTCTATCTGACTGTCAAGTGCATCATATTCTTCAACAACAGCAGCATATTCAGCAGCATATTCTTCGCCAAGCTCTGAAAGCTCTACGATTTTTGCACTGAGGGAATTAAAGCGATCAACAAGCTCATTATATTTGCTGTATGCGGCATTTCTTGCATTCTCTGCATCGTCTACCTTCTTTTGTGCCTCAGCATATTCAGCATTATGACTTTCCTCGGCTTTTACAAGATTGCGCTGGTTTATCTGATGCTGGCTTTCAAGCTTGCCTCTTTCATTATTATACTCTTTCACAAGCTTATTGTATTCGTTCTGGATAGTAGTTCTGTCAAATTCAAAAAGAACATCTCCTTTATTGACAAAATCTCCTTCCGAAACATTTACCTTTATACATTTTGTTCTCTGCAAGTTTTCAATAGGATGTTCTTCACCCTTGATCACTCCTGAAATATTAATGCTGTTTTCAAGATCCTGTTTTTCAAGTCTGACTGCTGAAACAGTAAATTCAGGAACAGCTCCGGAAGAATCATCCTGTGAAAAGATAAAATATCCTGCTGTGCCCAAAACTATTAAAGCCACTCCTGCGATAATTCCGCCTGTAACGGCTTTCTTTTTTCCTGTACCCATTTTTCACATACTCCTTTTAATACTTAAAACAACACCGCACAAAGCACGTCAAAAAACTATAGCTCAAGAGAACTTCTGTGTTCCGCACGTTCTTTATGTGGTATTGCCTAAAAACAAATAACTATAGGGCACCTCTAAAAACCCCTTCTGAGAAAAAGCAGCTATGTACAGCATATGCTGCGTCCCCCCCTTTCGTAGTGCGAAAGCACGCCTTCAAGGGCTTTCCTTGCATCTACTGCACCTATCTGTTTTTTCTTACTCAAAACGGGTTATTAGAGGTGCCCTATAAGCATAATCAAAAATCAATTCTGCTTATAAAAGTATATCATATTACTAAAGTTTTGTCAATAAATAATTTCTGAATGTGAACATATAACGAAAAAGCCTGCATCCAATATTGAATGCAGGCTTTTATCAGCAACGGACAGAGAGGGATTCGAACCCTCGATACGCTATTAACGTATACACGAGTTCCAGTCGTGCGCCTTAGACCAGCTCAGCCATCTGTCCATACTATGGTGCGAGTAATGGGACTTGAACCCATACGTCATGCAACACACGCCCCTCAAACGTGCCTGTCTGCCAATTCCAGCACACTCGCAAAGTACTTTAATATTATACAACGCAAAACCAATTTTGTCAATAGCAAAATATATATTTTTACCTTTTAACTATAAATTTGATATTTTTCTTGAATTCAGTGTTCAATTATGGTATAATATAAGTGTGGCATCCGGATAATGCCATGTGATGCAGCTATAAAGGAGATGATTTATAATGAAAATTATTAATGTCGGATATGACCACAGACATGATGCTGATTTTTTTATCGACCGTCCCGAAGGAAGCGGTGACTATCTCCTTCTCCTCCTGAAAACTCAAGCCGTGTTCACGATTGACGGCAAAGATATTATTGCTTCTGAAGGTACTGCTTTTCTTTATCCCAAAGGCAAACCTCAGTTTTACAGATGTGTCAAAGGATGTTTCTTTGAAAATGACTGGATTCATTTTGACTTTGACTCCGATGAGGAAAAATATGAATTTCTCGGATATCATATTCCGTTTGAAACTCCTATAACACTCGATATACGCTTTCTCAGCTACTGCATTAAATCAGTATCATACGAACACTATGCAAATAATCCGTGCAGCCGTGAGACTATTGAATGTTTCATGAAGCTTATCTTTATCAAACTTCATGAACAGCTTCTTGATAAACATGAAGCCCCGTCGGATTTCAGGTTTGACATGATATCCACGATACGCAGCAAAATATACAGCAAGCCGTATGAACAGCGTACTGTTGACATAGCCGCACATGAGATCAGCATGAGCCGCTCAGCTTTCCAGAAAGCTTACAAAAAACAGTTCGGCGTTACTTTTGTTGAAGACCTCAACAACAGCCGCATAGCATATTCTGAAATGCTTCTCACCACAACTTCACTCACTATTGAAGATATCGCACTTATGAGCGGATATAAAACTTATGTGCATTTTATACGTCGTTTTAAATATAAAAACAAGATAACTCCGTCAGAATACAGAAAATTAAACCAAAATGTTACCTAACAGACACAATATGTTATTGTATGATACTTAAATTTCTGATAAAATAATTATTGGAGCGGTTTTTAATTCTGCCGCTTAGAATTGTGATTTTATCACTGATTGAGAGGGAATTTTTATGAAAAAACGCACATTCAAACGTATTTCAGCAGCTTTTGCAGCCTGCACGGTAATGGCTTCTGCTATGCCTGTGACTTCTGTTATGACTGCTTCTGCTGCCGGCAATCTCATCAGCAATTCCGATTTTGAAAAAGGTATAGCTGACTGGGGTATGTACAAGGAAAGCGGCGGCAAAGCTACTCTTGCTGCTGAAGACGGCAAGCTTGCTATCCACATCTCTGATGTCGGCAAGGTAAACTATGCTGTACAGGCTTACTATGACATCATTCCGCTTTACAAAAACGGTGTTTACAAATTCAAGTATGACATCTATTCAACAGAAGACCGCTATATCGAAGCTATGATTCAGCAGAACGGCGGTACATACCAGTCATATACATGGAAAGGCCTCGAACTCATCTCTGAGCCTCAGACAATTGAATACACCTTCACAATGAAGGAAGAAAGCGATATCATGGCTAAGCTCTGCTTCAACCTCGGTATCCAGACAAAGCACGAAGGCGAAATGCCTGAGCATACTGTTTACATCGATAACGTTTCTCTTGAACTTGTTGATGACAGCAACGTAAACTATGACGAAATGAAGGAGTATGAAGCTCCTATCAACGTAAATCAGGTTGGTTACAGAACAAATGCCGAGAAAAAAGCAGTTATCCGTGGCGAAGGCGCTGCTGATGAATTTGAGATAATCAATGCTGAAACAAAGGAATCTGTATATAAGGGCAAACTCAGCGCTCCCGTTGAAAACAAGACTGCTGAAGAAACAAATCGTATCGCTGATTTCTCCGACTTCAACAAGCCGGGTAAATACTGCATAAAGTGCGGTACTCTCGATAACTCATATCCATTTGAGATCTCTGACAGCGTTTATTCAAGTCTTCTTGACGACACTGTAAAGATGCTTTATTTACAGCGCTGCGGCGTGGAAGTCAACGACAGCGAATTCGGTCATAAAGCCTGCCATACAGATATGGCTACTCTCTATGGTACAAGCGATAAGATCGATGTTTCAGGCGGCTGGCATGATGCCGGCGACTACGGACGCTATGTTGTTCCGGGCGCTAAAACCATCGCTGACCTTTTCTATGCTTATGATACTAACCCACAGCTTTTCGGTGATGCTACAGGTATCCCTGAAAGCGGCAACAAAACTCCTGATATTCTCGACGAAGCACGCTTTGAACTTGAATGGATGCTCAAAATGCAGGACTCTGACGGCGGCGTTCACCACAAGGTTTCATGCGCTACTTTCCCGGGCTATGTTATGCCTACTGCTGAAGTCGGTGAACTTATCGTAACTCCTGTTTCTTCAACTGCTACTGCTGACTTCTGTGCTGCAATGGCTATGGCTTCAGAATACTTCAAGGAATTTGACAAGGATTTCGCTGCAAAATGCCTTGCTGCTGCTGAAAAGTCATGGGCATACCTTGAAGCACATCCTGAATTCAACTTCAAAAACCCTGCCGACATCGTTACCGGTGACTACGGTGACCTCAGCGACAAGGACGAACGTTACTGGGCTGCTGCTCAGATGTTCCGTGCTACAGGCGACGAAAAATACTCCAAGGCTCTTGAAGGCATGAAGACTTCACAGGGTCTCGACTGGACTACTGTCGGCGACTATGGCAATATCGCTATCCTTACAATGGACGGTATAGATAAGGAATCAACAATTTACATGAACGCAAAGGAAGCTGTTATCTCACAGGCTGATGACCATGTTGCAAGTACTGCTAAAAACGCATATGACGTTACTCTTTCTGAATTTAACTGGGGCAGCAATATGACAATTGCCAATGCAGGTATGATTCTCGGTACAGCATATAACCTCACAGGCGACAGCAAGTACCTCAACTGTGCTGAATCACAGCTCAACTACCTCCTTGGCGTAAATCCGCTTGCTAAATGCTTCGTTTCCGGCTACGGTACAGATTCACCTAAGAATCCACACCACAGACCATCAATGGCTGTCGGCAAGGCTATGAAGGGTATGCTCGCAGGCGGTGTTAACCAGAACCTTGAAGACAGTGCTGCAAAGGCTTATTGTAAGTATTCTCCAAGTGCAAAGTGCTATGTTGATAACTCAGAGAGCTATTCAACAAACGAGATCACTATTTACTGGAACTCACCTCTTACCTGCCTCCTTTCACTTACAGAAGCAACTAAGAAAACAACTCCTGAGGATACAACAACAACCACTACTACAGGCACAACAACATCATCAACTACTACATCAACAACTGCTGCAACCACATCTACTACGATCGGAACCGATCCTGACATTGTATTCGGTGATGCAAACTGCGACGGCAAAATAAACATGGGCGATACTGTTCTTATCATGCAGTCGATCGCTAACCAGCCAAAATATGGTCTTGACGGTTCTGACCCGTCCCATATCACTGCAAAGGGCTACAAGAATGCTGATGCATATGACTACGGCAGCGGCGTTACAAATGCAGATGCCCTTTCTGTTCAGAAGTACCTCCTCGACCTCATAGACACACTCCCTGAGGCTGCTTCTGCTGAATAATCAGATATCTTCCAATATCTACAAAAATACCCTTTCTGTAAATCAATACAGAAAGGGTATTTTTTAATTTACTTTGTTTCAGGCGGAGATTTCACCGCTTTTTCTGATATGAGAAAGTCATACGGCTTATCAAGATTTTCAGGCATCAGAGTATACACATCACTCTCACCTGCGGCATTATTTACCATATACTCCAGATATACCATATTCTTGGCAATATACAAAAAATTATCGTAATTGTCATCAAGAACATTTTTCAGATCACTGTGAACGTCGGAAACGCTGATCGGTGTACAGAACTGCTGATCTGCAAGCTTTTCACGTATTTCGACTATTGAAAGCGGTGTCTTGTTTTCATCGACCCAGTACATATCATTGGTTATATCAAGCATTATCCACTTATTCAGCTTGCTGTCCCATATCTCATTCACCACATGACAGTCTGTATCATACTTTGATATAGGCATGAGCCATACCTTTCGTGAATAAATTTTGAGCGCAAGACACATTTCGTTTAAAATCTGCGATTTTGCCCTGCAATTTATTCCATGATCCGAATCATCAAGAGCATAATCGAGTAAAAACATCGCATCCATCTGTTCAGACTTCAGTTCCGAATTACTTTCATGACGCAGCCTTTCTGAATATTCGTGCATCAGATTGACCGCTTTGCCGAATTCACTTCCGTTGCCTGCAATTGTCTGGATATTATACTTTTTCAGCAGTTCATTTCTGTTTGCATGGTTGAAATCGTACTGTATCTCTTTATCTTCGCCGTCACGAAACTGACGATTTGCTTCTATGATACCGCTTTCCATGATATATATTTCATTTGTATCCTGCAAATAGGTGGTGTAATTCTCATAGAAGAAAATGCAGTAAAAATTAACACATAAACTGAAAAGAAACAGTGCCAGCAATATTAGCATACCGATTTTGGATTTTTTGTTATCCATTTCATCACCCCGATGATATTTGTATGTATCAATTATACTATATATTGTGCAAAATGTCAATAAAAAAGTCACTTCTAAACAATGGTCAGAAGTGACTTTTTAAGAGTATCTCTAAAAACCTGATTTATCTCTTTACAAAATATTCCTCATACCACACAAGGAAGGTATATATCGTCCATACCTTGCGCCAGTTGTCGGAATTTCCGCCGATATATTCATCAAATATCGCCTTTATCTCATCAATGTTGAAAAACTGTGCTGCCATTTCACTGCTGAATTTTGCCCTTACGTCTGCGTTATATCGCTCATCAGCAAGCCATATTCTTATCGGAACGATAAATCCGAGCTTCTTGCGGAATGCTATCTCCTCCGGCAGTACCTTTGATGCGGCTGTTCTGAATGCGACCTTGTTCGTTTCCTCGTTGACCTTATATTTTGACGGCATTCTTGATGCAATGTCAAATATTCTGCGGTCAGTCAGCGGCATTCTTATCTCAAGTCCGCAGGCTGTGCTCATCTTGTCTACATTGAGGTAAATGTCGCCCTCAAGCCATATCTGTATATCAACATCTGACATCTTTGACAGCGGATCAAGTCCCTCTGTCTCGTCATAAATGTACTTAACAAGATTTATCGGAAGAACATCTGGATCATAGCTTTTCAGGATTCTCTGCTTTTCTTCCTCCTTCATAATGTTGGTATTGCCAACATAGAAGGTTTTCAGGTTCTCACCGTAGCGCTCGGCATTGCGGTACATATTGTAGCCGCCGAAAAATTCATCTGCACCCTCGCCTGAATAGCAGAGTTTCGTATGTCCGGCAGTTGCCTTGCAGGCAAGCGCAAATGCAATTGCAGAGGCATCTCCCAACGGCTGTTCCATATTGTACATTACATACGGAACGATATCGAAGTATTCCTGCGGAGTAATGAGACAGCGGTTGTTTTCACGTCCGAGAATGTCGGCTGTTTTCTTTGCAAGTCCTGATTCATCAAATCTCTCATCATCATAGCCGCATGAATCAGTTACCTTTACATCTGACATTGCAAGCACATATGATGAATCTACGCCGCCCGAAAGGAATGACTCGGCAGTTTCGCCGTCATCCTTGACCTCCGGCATGATTTTTCTGATAGTTTCGTGTATCTCGTCAGCCCATTCGTCAACCGATTTGCTGTCATCTGCATTGAAGGTCGGTGTCCAGTAGCGCTCAACAGTAAGCTTTCCGCCGCTGAATTCAAGCCAGTGTCCCGGCATGAGCTTTTTCACGCCCTTGAAGAATGTATCCTCGCCTGCAACATAGGTAAGTGTCATATAGATCTGAAGCATATCCACATTCAGTTCCTTGACAAAACCTTCCTGACCGATTATGCTGTTTATCTTTGTACCGAAAAGCAGTCTGTTGTCAGCAGTTACATAGTAGTAAAACGGCTTTGTGCCGAAATGATCACGCAGACAGAAGTATTTGTCATTATCACTGTCATACAGACCGAATGCAAACATTCCGTATAAATGGTCTGCCATATCGTGTCCCCATTTTTCATAGGCTTTCACGATTATTTCCTTTTCACGCTCATCACGTCCGAGTGCTGTATCGATCCCAAGTTCACTGCAAAGTTCTCTCCAGTTGCGGATATGACCTCTGTAATCACGTATCTCAGTCATTGCTGTTCACCTCATTATTTATTTTGCTGTACAGTTATTATATGCACATTCTCTCCATTTTAGGAGAACACCGCACATAACGTGGTACTAATTCAAAAATTCGTTTTTTTATTGAGGGAACCCCTTTTGAAAAAGGTTTCTCCCGATAAAAAGCAGAATTTCTGCATCAGTACCGACTGAAATGTGCGGTGGATATTATTTTGCCATTCCTGATTTTTTGAATGAAAATTTGTTTTCTGTTCCGCTTAGAAGTCTCTGGATGTTTGAACGGTGCATGAATATGATAATTGCCGCCATTGGAAGTGACAGCGCCATATAAAGCGCACTTCTTCCAAGACCATATCCGTCAACGATAAGCGACATAAGAAATGTTGCTATCGGACAGAACGAAGTAGCTATTATCGAGCCGAGCGAAACATATTTTGTGATTGCAAGAATTACTATGAATATTGCAAGCAGTGCGCAGAATACCTTCGGATCAACGATAATGAATACCGAAACGCCTACAAGTACGCCCTTGCCGCCCTTAAATCCGTAGTATACAGGGAAAATATGTCCTATTATCGCAAAAAATCCTGTGATATATCCGATATAGTGAGTATCATTGTCAGGCATAAGACCTGCACCGATAGCACCGCATATAGCCCTTGCAAGTGCAACTGCAATAACGCCTTTAAGAAGGTCTCCTGCAAGAGTTATTGCCGCACATTTTTTTCCTGCACATCTGAAAGTATTCGTCAGTCCTGCATTACGGCTTCCAAGTGTACGTATATCCTTGCCAAGGAAGAACTTCACGACGGGTATTGACGAATTTATGCTGCCGAGAAGATATCCGATAGCCGCAGCAAGGAAAAGTGAAAGAGCGATTTTCATTTGTCGCTTCCTCCTCTCTCACGCACTATAAAGCGCACGGGCGTACCTTCAAGACCGAAAGTTGAACGTATCTGATTTTCTATATAACGTCTGTATGAGAAATGGAAAAGATCTGCCCTGTTCACGAATATTACAAACGTAGGAGGCTTTGTTGAAGGCTGAGTCATATAGTATATCTTCAGTCTCCTGCCCTTATCAGACGGCGGCTGCACCCTTGTTGTGGCATATGCAAGCACGTCATTGAGCATACCTGTTGAAATTCTCATACTGTTCTGCTCAAAAGTATACTTGATAAGCTCATACAGCTTATTGATGCGCTGTCCTGTCTTAGCCGAAATGAAAACAAACGGAACATATGACATAAAGCTGAAATCATTTTCAAGCTTTGTACGGAATTCCTGCATGGTCTTGTCATCTTTTTCGACAAGATCCCATTTGTTTACAGCTACGACACAAGCCTTGCCCTGTTCATGAGCATAGCCTGCGACCTTTGAATCCTGTTCTGTAAAGCCCTCCACAGCATCGAGCATGATAACGCATACATCTGCCCTGTCAACAGCCATATAGGCTCTCAGAACGCTGTAATGCTCTATTTTTTCAGTGACCTTGGACTTCTTTCTGATGCCTGCGGTATCTATAAACACAAACTTACCGTATTCATTTTCAACTATCGAGTCTGTAGAATCACGGGTAGTTCCTGCAATATCAGAAACTATCGCTCTCTCCTCGCCCGAAATTTTATTTATAAGTGAGGATTTGCCTGCATTCGGTTTGCCTATTACAGCGACCTTGATGTAATCCTCATCATACTGCTGTTCATCGCCGTCAGGAAGATACTCAAAAACCTTGTCGAGCAAATCGCCTGTACCATGACCGTGAACTGACGATACCGGAAACGGATCACCGAGACCAAGATTATAGAACTCATACAGTTCAAGCGGTGGTTCACCAAGATTATCCACCTTATTTACTGCAAGGATTATTGGTTTGCCGCTTTTCAGAAGCATCTGTGCAACGGCATAGTCATCAGCAGTAACACCGCAGCGTATATCCGTAACAAACACGATAACATCAGCTTTTTCAATTGCAAGCTCGGACTGCCGTCTCATCTGTGCAAGAATAACATCATCGCTGTCAGGCTCGATACCGCCTGTATCAACGACCATGAATTCTCTGTTTCGCCACTCACACTTTGAATAGATACGGTCACGGGTAACACCGGGAGTATCCTCAACAATGGAAAGGCGCTGTCCTATAAGCTTGTTGAACAGCGTTGATTTGCCGACATTAGGTCTGCCAACGACTGCAACTATTGGAATTGACATTTCCGTCACTCCTTTCATTCAAATTTTTATGTCAGGCTAATAATGCCATTATTGCGTCAAGAAGCTCATAACCGTCATTTGCGGAGGCTCTGACTTTTACTCTAAGCTCATTTTCAACATCTGATACTGTCATATCATCAAGAAAAACATCTGAACCGCTTCTGAGCATAGACTGTGAAATAAGCAGTTCTTCACCGAGTTTTTCGTGTTTTAACTGAGCTATAAGGTCACGGGCTGTAATAAGTCCTGATACTGTTATTGATTCGCCGAAAAAGTCGTTTCTGATGCGGAATACATCACATTTCAGCTCAGGAAATTTCTCCTCAGCCTTTTTTGCAAGTCCGCACATGGTATTATATGCAGAATAGCCCGTTGCTATCGAAACATGGCGCTCTCCGCCTTCCCATTCTGCATCTTCTAAAGCACTGTCAAATTCATATATCAGAGAACGTAGCATACCAACGCCGTTTTCATACTGTGAAAAGTCCTCATATTCTTCATATGACGGCAGTTCACGCTCTGCAATAATATAGAATTCATCTGACGGAAAGACAGTTCTCGTACCATATTTTTCAAGAAATTCACGCTGAAATTCCTCAATGATATCAAGAGTTTCTGCGGCTTTTTCCTTAGTGAAGCTTTTAAGCGGATACAGTCCCTCACGGAATTTTGTCAGTCCGACAGGGACAACTGCCATGCTTGTGATATTCGGCATAAGCTCTCCAAGGTCGCTCAGCGAACGGCGAAGTTCATCTCCGTCATTCAGGTCGGGACAGCAAACGATCTGGCAGTTCAGCTTTATACCGTTATCCGCAAGCTGACGTATATATTTCAGCTTTTCTCCTGCAAAGCGGTTATGCATCATCTCAACACGCAGTTCAGGATTTGTGGTATGAACGGAAACGTTGATATTCAGCTTCATCTGAATTATCCTGTCAATATCCGACTGTTCAAGATTTGTCAGTGTGACATAGTTTCCCTGCAAAAAAGAAAGACGAGCATCATCGTCCTTGAAATAAAGCGTTTCACGCATTCCCTCAGGCATCTGGTCAATGAAGCAGAACACGCACTTGTTCGTGCAGGACTGCTTTTTATCCATGAGAAACGTTTCAAATTCAAGTCCGAGGTCATCATATTCGTCTTTTTCAGCCCAAAACACCATTTTCTCGCCGTCACGCATAATTTCAAGCTCAACAGACGTATCAGCGGCATAATACATATAATCAAGGACATCTTTGACATCATGCCCATTGATCTTTTCGAGAATATCCCCTTCTTTTACGCCGCAGATATCAGCCGGAGAATGCGGTGTCACACTTTGTATCCTAACCATAATTCGCTCCATTAAGTTAAAAAGGAGAGAAGAATCACTCTCCTCTCCTTCTCATTCATGCATTAGCCGATTATTCAGCGTCAACTTTAATAACCTCAACGCCCTTATAGAAACCACAGTTTTTGCAAACCTTGTGTGGAGCCTTAATTGCACCACAGTTATCACACTTGGACATTGCAGGTACTTCAAGCTTCCAAACAGCAGAACGTCTCTTGTCACGTCTTGCCTTTGAAGTTTTTCTCTTTGGTACAGCCATTCTGGCACCTCCTTATCAGACAGAGCTTCACAGCTCAGTTATTCAGACAATTGCATTGTGATTCATTAAGGTCACAGCCGCATATCATACATAATCCCTTGCAGTCATCTTTGCAGAGAATTTTTGTAGGAAGCTGTAGCAGTAAATCTGTCACTGCAATATCATTCAATTCAATGCTCTCGCCCTCTGCCACGATATAATCATCATTATCGCCGCTGATGGAAGGAACAACAATATGCTCAAAGCCGAAGCTGTATTCCTTTTCAAAAGGAACAAGACATCTGTCACAGGTGAGCGACAAAGTGAAATCAACGGAATATTCAAGATATACCACACCTGCACGGTTATAGACTCTGCCCTTTACCTCAACAGGTGAAGAAAAGACAAAACCACGTATATCCGAAAGTTCGCTCTCAGAAATTGAGTATGCGATATCCTTTGATTCTCCGACAATATTAAAAATCTGCTTTAAATTTACTTTCATATTAAAATCCTTCAGAGCACCACAAACTAAATTATACACCAAACAAGACAAGTTGTCAATAGTTCAGCGAAATTTTTTCAAAAATTTCCTTTCCCGATGCAAAAACGGGAAAGGAAATAATATTTTACTTAATAAACTGCTTTACGTTTGAAGGAAGCTCCTCTGCATCAGCAGAAACTGTGAAAACAATAGTAGCTTCTTCGCCTGTGAGCTTGTCAAGCTTTTCAAGGAGACAGCCGAATGCCTCTAAATCGTGACCGCCGATCTTGAGGATGCCGTCAACGAAAATGTCCTTGATATCATAGTTGCCTGCGAGCATACCTGCAACGAAGCCATAGAATGAATCATAGCCTTCAATTGCAAAGCTCTCTGTATCACACCATCTTACTCTGAAGCTGATGGAACGTCTGATATTATCGCCTTTTTCGATGCATACGAGGTTGCCGTTTGTTGATTTAACAGCATCGTTGATCTGGTCAATGAGAATCTTTGTTTTTCCTGTTCCCTTTTTACCTGTAATAAGTTTAATCATAATTTACTCCTTCCATGCCATGCGGCATTTGTGACGTATTTTAGTAATATAGTTTAAGTTGGCATCAGCCAAGCTTAGCCTCAAGTTCAGCCTTTGCACCTTCATATCCCGGTTTTCCGAGAAGTGCGAACATATTTGCCTTATAGCTTTCAACGCCAGGCTGGTTGAATGGATTTACTCCGAGAACATAACCTGAAATAGCGCAGGCTTTCTCAAAGAAATAGATCATATAGCCGACATTTTCTTCTGTTGTATCATCAAGCTCGATGATGATATTCGGAACTCCGCCTTCTGTATGTGCAAGAACAGTGCCCTCAAAAGCCTTTCTGTTTACAACAGACATATTCTGGTTTGTGAGGAAGTTGAGTCCGTCGAGATTTTCTGCATCAGCTTCAAGGAAGAGATCCTTCTTTGGAGTCTTGATGTCAACGACAGTTTCAAACATGATTCTTGCGCCGTCCTGAATGTACTGTCCCATTGAGTGGAGATCAGTTGAGAAAACTGCTGCTGACGGGAAGATACCCTTGTTGTCCTTGCCTTCGCTCTCGCCGAAAAGCTGCTTGTACCATTCGGACATCATAACAAAGCTTGGGTCATAGGATACGAGCATTTCAACAGACTTACCCTTTCTGTAAAGGATATTTCTGAGAGCAGCATACTTATAGCAGTCGTTGCTGTCAAAATCAGCGCAGAAATCACTCTGTGCCTTAGCTGCGCCCTTCATGAGTGCATCGATATCGCAGCCTGCAACAGCTATCGGGAGAAGACCTACAGCAGTAAGAACAGAGAAACGTCCTCCTACGTCATCAGGAATTACGAATGTTTCATAGCCTTCTGCATCTGAAAGGTTCTTGAGAGTACCTCTTGCCTTGTCAGTTGTGGCAAAAATTCTGTTCTTTGCCTCCTCCTTGCCGTATTTGTCCTCTACCATCTTCTTGAAGATGCGGAAAGCAAGGGCAGGCTCTGTAGTTGTACCTGACTTTGAAATGACGTTGACAGAGAAATCCTTGCCTTCGCAGAGAGAGATGATCTCATTGAGGTATGTAGGATTGATGCTGTTTCCGACATAGTAGATGTCAGGAGTATCCTTCTTCATGTTGTTGTAAAGCGGCGATTTGAGAAGCTCGATAGCAGCTCTTGCGCCGAGGTATGAACCACCAATGCCTATAACGATAAGGATATCGGAATTCTTCTTGATTCTCTCGGCAGCAGCCTTGATTCTTGCGAATTCGTCCTTGTCATAAGCTGTGGGAAGATCTACCCAACCTAAGAAATCATTTCCAAGACCGGTCTTGCTGTGAAGCGAAGCTGCTGCGGCTTCAACCTGTGCCTTGATGCCTGCAAGCTCGTCAGCATTGACGTAATCTTTCAAATACTTTGTGTTGAGTTTTAATGACATTAAAAATTACCTCCAGATATGTACGAATAACCATACAAATATAAATTACCATCTTTATAATACTATATTTTTAAGATTATTGCAAGTACATATGGAACAAAATCTCAACATTTGTTCATTCAGGATAGTTTCAACATTATTTTTCTGCTATTTTAACTAACATTTTCAACACAATATACTTCAAAGAAAGCTTTTTGACATTAGATTTAACAATTATCGGTGACTCATAAACCAACGTATCACCAACATAAAATGCAGCCGTGCCGACCCGCTGTCCGCTTGCAACAGGGGCATCTGCAAATTCCGGCAGTACAACCGCCGTTTTCACTCTTTTTTCACTTTCGGGAACAGCAAATTGCCATTGTCTTTCAATGGCTATCTCAACAGCCGTATTCTCCCCATTCCTTATTCTCAGTGGCTTCAGCATCTCATCGGGAAACATGGTCGGTATCACGCAGTAATCCCTGCACCCTTCTTTCAGCAGTTTCTTTGCCTTTCCGAACGACGCATCTTCATTGTCAGCTCCAAGTACAACCGCAATACAGGTCATACCTCCGCTTTCTGCGCCCTCGGCAATACAGTATCCCGTTTCATCCGAATGTGTGGCTTTGAAGCCGATATGCGGTTCATATGTGCGTGACAGAGTATTTTCATTCACAAGCTCAACTTTCCCGTCACGGACAAAATCACGCCATGTACCGAAATACGGACGAAGAAACTCAAATTCCGCAAGCCTGCAGCAGATCACGCCCAGATCGTGAGCTGTTGTATAACTCCCCTCGCCGACAAATCCGTAAGGCGAATAAAAAAACGTATCACGCAGACCAAGGTCAAATGCCACTGAATTCATACGTCTGACAAAATCCTCAGCCGTTTCTTCGGAAGCCTCCGCAAGAACTGCTGACGCATCATTGGCATTTCCGATAATAACGCTTTTCAGAAGCTCGTCAACCGTAATTCTGTCTCCTTTTTCAAGCCATATCACTGATCCTTTCATGCCCGAAACAATGTCAGACACCGTCAGTTCATCATTGACAGAAAACTTTCCTGTCTCAATATCCTCAGCTATCAGAAGCACGGTCATAAGCTTTGACATATACCCTGCATTCATGCGGACATTTTCATTTTCGCCGTCAAGAACAGTCCGTGTATCCGCTTCCATAAGCACATACGCCGTTTTCTTCACGGCATTGTCCGCCATATCCGCACCAAATAAAAAAAACGATGCTGCAAGCATCACCGCAACTAATATTTTCATCATTACCACCTCGCTTCATTATACTGAAACGCAGGCAGAAATATGCAGAATGAGCGGTTTTAAAGCCGCCCATTCTGAAAATCACGCTTATCAGCCCTTCGGCACAGTAATGATAAATCCGCTCTCACTGTTACCGGAAGTACTGTAGCTTCCTGAGCTCGGCACATATGCTATTGTACTCTCTCCCGTCGATTCAACACTGAACACCTTGTAATCCACTGCGTTAAACGAAAATGCAAGCGGATGTTCGGCTGTGTATTCTGAAATAAAATTCAGATATTCTTCGAGACTGAGCTGCTTATCATGCATTAAAGCAGAATGCGCTTTTCCCACAAATCTTAAATGCCACGGGCAATAGCTGTGACCTGTTGAATTTTCTTTGCCCTGTGGAAATCTTAAAATATATCCATATTTCCAGCAGTTCTCTGTTATCCAGCTTTCGGCATCATTACCGTCAAAGGCAATTGTTTCGCCGTAAGCCTTCAATGCAAGATCCACCGTCGTTCCGAGCTGTGACTCAGAGAAAATTTCGGGACAGCATGAACCCTCACCTGCGAAGGTATCCGTCGTTCCGTAGACCACAAAGTCAGAAAGACCTGTTGCCTTGTTATAATCCTCCATCAGCTTGTTCAACGCTTCCGCTGCGTCTGTCTGAAGCATAACGGACTCGGAAGATAATGAATAATATTCGTTTTTCTTGCTGAGCAGACTGACCATTTCACCTGTAAATCCGGATTTTACAGGGTGCAGATCATCGTGAAGCGTCAGCATTCCCTCGGTTATCGTTGATTCCGGAAGAATTATCTGGAACTGCCCGATATTTTCAGCCGCAGCAGAATTCTGATCTGCGCTGCTGCCAAGAGATAAGGCTATTTCTGTTGAAGGCTCGGGAATGTATGGTGCATCGACAGTTCTGAAGCTGCCGCTAACAACCAGATTCTGGTACTCATCGTCTGACATCTCACGCCTGAACTGATCAATACCGAACGTAACCAATAAAATAATCACGGCTGCACCGCAAAAGCGGCTCAGTCTTGGCTTATACTTACTCGTTTTGCCAGCCATTACCCTTCCTCCGATTTTGTTCTACATTTTTTTGCAGTCATACCGACCGCATTTATTTTATTTTTTGCTTAACTGTGTGATCGTGAGGAATCATATGGATCTCCTCCCGCAGCCAATACGCTGTATGCAGAAAGAGTATCATACACTATATTCCACTTCGTTGAACTTCCGCAGAATACAAGTATATATGTTTGTCCGCCGATTTCCGCAAAAGTTTCCAGACAGTTTCCGGCTTTGTCGGTATATCCCGTTTTTCCGCCTATTATCCTGACATTAGGCATTTCATCGCCGTACATTCTGCTGAAAAGAGTGCTTTTGAATGAAAGTCCATCAGGATGTTGTTCTGTCTTTTTGACCTTGTAGTCCTCAGTGGAAAGAATTTTACGGCATGCCTTATTGTTGACAGCGTATTCCAGGATCATCGCCATGTCTTCGGCTGTGCTGTAATGGCCGCTATCGTGAAGTCCCACAACGTTGGTAAAATGAGTTGCGTATAATCCCATTTCCCTGCCCTTTTCGTTCATGAGTGCGACGAATTTTTCTTCACTGCCTGCGACATATTCCGCAACTGCCGATGCTGCGTCCGCACCGGAGGTGAGGATCATGCCGTATAAAAGGTCCTTGACCGAAGGTGTCTCTCCGGGAAGAAAACCTGCAAGTGAAGCGTCCTGCTCGACGTAAGGGGTGACCATGCTGTCTGTTATAAGCACCGTATCCTGCATATCCTCAATATTCTCTACAGCTACTATGAGCGTCATCACTTTCGTCAGCGATGCAGGATACATACGCATCCTTTCGTCCTTTGCAGCCGTTACGATATTGTCATCGACGTTTATGAGAACAGCATTCTTAACATCGTATTCTTTTCCGAACACGACAGTATCTTTGTTTTTTTCAGGATATTTCAGAACAGACATTGTTTCAGGCTGCTTCTGTGTCGTTTCAGACACCGCAGCTGATGTGGTCTGCTCTGCCGAAGTGCACGATAGCTCCGCAGCACCTACAGTATTCGGTGCCGTGGCTGCTCTGTTGATCTCTAACTGTCCGGGATCATTCAGAGAAATGCCATATGCAATAAGAACAACAAGTATAGCTGCTGCACCTGCACGAAGCAGTCTGAAAGGCAGTGCTTTCTTCTTTTCCTTATCCATTTCACACCTCGCAAATATCACTGCATTATTAAAGCGCCGACCGACAGAAACCTGTCTTTATGTCAACGCTCTATAAATATTATAAGGCATCATTCAACAAAAGTCAACAGAAAAAAATAATTTTTTTATTGCACAAAGATAATTTACAAACAAAAGCCGATATTTGGAGAAAAAATGAAATTATCCAATATCCATACCAATTATGAATATTTATTCATTCAAAAGTGCATAATGAATAGATATTCTTTTAAAGGGTAAATGTTTGGTATACAAATTGTAATCGGCGGCTTTTCCTCAATTTATCGCCTGATTTTTTATATTATGCAGATTAGAAGCACTTTGCTTTTTGATATATTCATACTATTTATTATACACATTAAAAATCAACGATGAATAAACAAAAAATCAGGTGCAGAATATAAATCCCGCACCTGATAATTGTACAAATCTATCAAATTGTATTTTGGGGTCAAATTTCAGCATCAACAGCTTTTTTCAGTTCAAACGAATAAAGCAGTGCCTGTTTTACCTTTTTTTTCATGGTAAGCTCTATTGCAGATCTATAAAGACTAAGCTGTGCCTTATATTTTTCACGCAGCCTGTTTTCTGAAATTCCCCTGTCAGACTTATAATCCACAAGCACGATCTCGCCGTCTTCCTCAAACATCAGATCAGCAATGCCCTTGATCATACCGTCAGAGCTTTTCAGTGCATCAAACAATTCACTGTCAATTTTGAGCTGAGAAAGAGCAACCATGAATTTTTTCTCACGCCACACTTTATCCCCTGCCGCTTTGATACGCTTATAAAGGTCGCTTTCAAAAAAAGCCGCCGCCTTATCCTCATCAATAGCCTCCGCCTGAGTTTTTGTAATATATCCCATAGCAGCCACAGCCGAGATCTCTGCTTTTATATCACCAACAGCACCGTCAAAATCACAGTACTGGAAAAATGTATGTATCGCAGTTCCCCTCTCAGCACCAGTCAGCTTTTCAGCACCGGATTTAAAACGTGGGCGCTTTAGTCGGTAATCAATGATCTCGTCCTCTTTTTTCAGTTTGGTAATGATCTGCGTAACACTCAGCTTCGCAGGCATATCCGACAGACTTCTGTCATAATCGTCATTTATTATATCCTCTATCTCATCACAGAGCTTACTGTCAGACTGCTTTACATCATTTTCATCTTCAAGCATAAATTCAAGCTCAGAAATATTTTCAGCAGTTTCCCATTCAAAAAGAAGCTCGTCGTTTACTGCATTCAGCATCTCCGCTGTTTCTTCAGACAAGCCGAGTCTGGCAGCGATCTTCGGAAATTCAGTGTGCTTCATCAAAGCAGCCCATATCCAGTCGGAATACATTTTTGCCTCAGATACGATCTCATCCGTTCTGCCATTGCTGACCACGCAGTCTTCAATTTTTCCGCTCAGGCTTTTCAGTGCTTTTTCGCCGCATTTCAGATTTATGAAAAGCTTCTGCTTCGCACGGGTAAGTCCCACATAGAACAGACGCATTTCCTCAGAACGAATATCACGCCTTTCATTTTCTTCAAGAATGACCTGCTGAAATGTTCTGTATTTTCTGTAAATTTTCGGATCATAAAGAATATAGCCGATCTCGCCGTCATCTGAACATTTTACAATTTCAGTATCAAACCTGAATTTGGACGATGTTTCTGCCATGAATACAAACGGAAACTCCAGTCCCTTTGAACTGTGTATCGTCTGCACTGACACATAGTCTCCTGATGCCGCCGAAATTTTGCCCTGTGAATAATCGCCGTTCTCCATAACCCTGTCAAGATGACGCAGAAAACCATTAAGGCCGCCAGAACCTTCAAAAGCGACCGAGCTTTCATAATTTTCGGCATATTTGATAAGTGCCCTGAGATTAGCTTTTTTCTTCTCACCGTCGCTGTAAAGCTGCATTACTGAAATAAAATCGGTCGTATCATATATAGTGCTTATAAGCTCGCCTATCGTCATTGTTACGGCATCAAGTCGGAATGAATTCAGCGAATCAAGCATATCACGACATCTCTCACGCAGAAACATATCAGGACATTCATCAAAACCGCCGTCCGCAAGTTCAAGCATCACAGAATATATCGGTCGTTCCCTGTCCAGTGATTTTATATAGGCAAGCTCGTTGATACTGAACATATACATGGGCGATGTCATAACCGCCGCCATAGAAACATCAAGCAGCGGATTGTTGATTATTCTCAGTAAATCGATAAGGACCGATATCTCCCTCGATTTGAGATAGCCGCTTTCTTCCCTGCCTTTTGCGGGTATTCCGTACTTTCTGAGCTGTTCGGCGTAGATGTTGATAAACTTGTTTTTTCGCACAAGAATACTGAAATCAGACGGTCGGCATGGTCTTGATGTGCCGTCAGCCTCTGTGACCATTTCGCCGTTTTTCAGCATGGAGGCAATTTTCTGAGCTGTCCAGACCGCCTCACGATTCAGTGTCTTATCGGCTGTTTTTTCATCATCATCAGACGCATCTTCAAATATGAAATTTATTGATGTAAGCGTGCGCTGGCTGTCAGTGCCGTCATAGTATTCAGCGCCGTAATAGAGTTTTTCATCATCATTATATTCAATTCCGCCTGTTTTTTCAGTCATTATTTCGGAAAAAACAAAATTTATGAAATTAATGACACTGCGTGTGCTTCTGTAGTTCCTGTTAAGAAATATTGCCTTGTTCGCAGCTTTGCTGTTTTCGTTGTATGGCTCTGAACTTTTAAGCGTATCAAGAAAATTCTTCGGATTAGCAAGTCGGAAGCTGTATATCGACTGCTTGACATCGCCGACAAGAAACACATTATTACCATAAAGCGGTCTGCCATCCTCAGAAAGACGATAATTTTTAGACAACAGCTTGAAAATGATATCCTGTTTGTTATTTGAGTCCTGATACTCATCGATCATGATAATATCGTAATAATCAGCCATTTTACGAGCGGTTTCAGACTGGATAAGCCTGCCGTTCTCATCGGCATCCGCAAGAAGTTCAAGTGCAAGACGTTCACCGTCATCAAAACTCAGCGCATTTTTTTCGCACTTCATCTCCCAGATAATTTCCTGATATTTTCTGAGCACCTCTGCGATTATTTTTGTAAGTTCACCTGATTCCTGAAAATCACTTTCAATTGATCTCAGACTTTCTGCGGCTTTATTGACAAACTCCTTGATAAGATTGCGCTTTTTCTTGTTAATTTCACGCAGATTTTTGTCATGCTCTGCTTTGCCTGCAACTACAAATGAATCGAAGGTGCACAAATTTTCAGTCTCAGTTTCATCCGGAAGTCTGCCTGAACGCAGTATTTCAAGATATTCACAAATTTTGTCATAGTCATTAACAGCCTGTGCAAACGCCTTTTCAGCCGCCCGTGATGACATATCCGCATAAATCCTGCTTATAAGCGCCATATTTTCATTGGCAAGCTTTTTTGCCTTTTCAAGAATTTCAATGACAAAATCGATCAGTCTGCCAAAATAAACCGAATCAGTCAGTTCCTTTTCATATTCACTGACGGCTTTATCAAGCCATTTATCCCTCAGTGCAACCGAACCAAGAAAGTTATCTATAAGAGTCAGCGCAGTAATGAGACGCTTCTCGTCCTTGATACAAAAACGGTCATAAAGAAAAGATATTTTGTCATAGTCATTTTCACTGTAATAATTCAGCAGCCTGTCCATAGCCTGCGCCTTCAGTACCTTGCTGTCAGTATCATCAAGTACGCCAAATCCCGATGTTATGCCGTTATCCGAAATATTGTCCCTCAACAGATCAAAACAGAAGGAATTAATTGTGGAGATCTTTGCACTCTGGAGAAGTGTCTGCTGACGTAGAAGATGAGTATTCGCACCTTTTTCATTGATAAGCTTTCTTAACTTTGAATCAAGACGATTTTTCAGCTCCGAAGCCGCATCATTCGTAAATGTTACAACAACTATCCTGTCAGCACGTACTCCCGAATCAGGGTCAGCGATAAGCTGTACAAGCCTCTCTGTAAGAACTGCTGTTTTTCCGCTTCCTGCCGCCGCTGATACGATGACCGATGAATTTCTCGCATTTATTGCATTTATCTGCTGTTCGTTCCAGCCCATCATTCTTTCTCCTTTTCCTCTGTTTTCATGCTCAGAATCGACTCTGCCTCAGCAAGTTTTTCGGCATCAGGTTCTCTGTATCTTTCTGACTGTGAATTGTCACACACATTTACATATTCGCAGTATCTGCACGGCAGCTTTTTGCTAAGCAGAAGTGGTTCAGCCTCCGCATTTCCATTATACAGAAGCTCTGCCATTTCCGTGAGATTTCTGTATGTCAGCTTTTTCAGCTTATTCATTCCCTCTTTGGTTATACAGCCTGAACTTTTGGTTATCACGCCTTTTTTGTCAAATTTTACAGGAACATATTTTCCGCCGACTCCGTTTTCCATAGCCTCAAGCACATCATTGTCACTCAGAACAAGTGCCGAAGTTTTCAGTGCAGAGTTGACCGCTGAAATATTTTTCTCGTCTATTCTGTGTCGTTCAAGTTCAACTTCATTTACTGAAAACGGCGAATACAGAACTCCCGCAGGCTCATAACCTTCATACAGACCGCCATTATCAGTTGTTGCAAACATATAGAGAAGCATCTGCATATTGACTCCGCCTGCAAGATTTTCAGCATTTATTTCCTTGCGGCTGCTTTTGTAATCGACAATTCTGACATATTTTCTGCCGTTTATCACACACACATCTGCTCTGTCAACAATGCCGCCGAAACTCAGTTTTTTGCCGTCAGCAAACGGAAGTACAACAGAATGCATCTCACGGAGATCGACCTCAAATCTGTGCGGAACGAAATCCGAAGCCATAAGCGACTGCTGTGTATAAAGGAAAAATTCCGAAAGCCTGTCAGTAAACTTGTTGAAAAACAGCCCGAATTTTGCATCTTTTCCGTAATCTCCCGCAAGCTTGTCACGCCTGTAGTTTTCTGACTGCTGATCGATCTCCTGTCTAAGTTCGTCATAGGTCATTTTAAGGAAATCATCTTTACTTCTCTTTGCAAATATCGAATAAATGCATTCGTGAGTTATATCGCCCGAAACTCTTGCATTAAGCTCGACCTTCTCACAGGTCTGAAGCCTTAAACAGCGGTTGCAGAAGTATTTAAAATGGCACAGATTGTATTCCTCAACACTTGTCGGAGACAGTATCAGCGGCTCAAAATTGCAGATTTTTTTCATTATATCCTTGTCGATATGATATTCCTGCCGATAATCCGAACGACTCAGAACATAGGCTATTCTGCGCTTATACTCGGGGCTTCGCATCAGCACCTCCCTTACTGATGCTGATGAGACCGAATCAGAATTCCGGTTCTGCATATAATGATAGAACGCAGAATGCAATGTTGCCGCATAATAATGAATCGGAATATCATTTTCCGTAATCCTGACTCTTGTACCAAACATTCTGATAATACTGTCAACAGTCTGTGCAGGATATTTTGACTGACCCGACAGATCTGAAAGCGGATAACTGATATACAGCTTTTCCGATGCCGATGAAAGCACCTTGTATACTACAAGCCTTTCTGCTGCGATCATGTCCTCTATAGGTGTGGATATCCTTATATCCATTTCGGCAAGCTTCTGTCTGTCGGGTTCCAAAAACAGACTGTGAACCGTGACCTGATTGGGAAAATCGCCATCATTTGCGCCCATGACAAAAACTACCTTCGGCGCATTCAGTCTTGCAGTGCGTGCAGATGCCGTCATTACTGCATCGAGAGTCTGCGGCGGCAATGAATAATTTATCTTGCCTATCATTGATTTTATGATGCGTGCCAGCTCTGAAAAACTTATCTCCTGTTCGCCAAGAGTGTCATATATGCTGTCAAGGATATCAATGAGACAGCCCCACAGCCTTTTCAGCTCAGATGCTTCATAGTCACGGCTGTTTCTGATAAGCTCATTCATTATGCGGCTGACATTCCTCTCCGCCTTGCTTTCAACAAGGAAATCATAGAGATGGCCACACATTTTCTCAGCAGTGTTCCTTCTGCTGAGGCGTTTTTTCAGCATAATAACAGGCTCAATGACTGATACCCTCAACTGTTCAAGTTTTTCAAGCATGGAATCCGGGGCAGCGAAGCTTTCTTTCCACATATCTCCGTCAACGCCCCATTTATAACAGTAATTTTCAAGCAGCGATATGTCCGTGAGCGATATGTCCGTCATTCCGCTTTTCAGCATTCGGAAAATTGTCTCGCTTTTCAGCTTATTTGTTCTCAGCAAATCAAGAACTGACGTAAAATAAACCATTATTGCCGTATGAGCCACCGATTTTTCAAAGCTCATGAAATATGGTATGTCATATCTCTCAAATGCTGCCCTCAAAACACCGGCATAAGCCGTTATATCATTTGAAACTATCGCTATATTACGGTATTTCAGTCTTTTGTCCTCATGAATGAGATGTTTTATTGTCGCACAGACATACTCCACCTCACTATACATATCCCTCGCCTCAAAAATGTGCAGATTTTTCGGTTCAGGCACTTTTTCAGGCTCATACCTGAAATTTCTCAGAATATGTGAGCTTACATATTCAAGTTCGGGATTGACAAAACGATAATTTGAGTCACAATCGATCACACGGTATGGAATATGACGCAAACGGCAGATATCCGCAATACATCTGTAAGTCTTGTTTACAAGCTCAAACAACGTAAAATCGCCTGCATTCAGGTCGTCTGTCTTTAAAGTTATGCAGACATTGTCCGCTGATGAGACAATAACATCTATCATTCTGATCTGATCAGCTGAAAAGCTGTCAAATTCATCAATATACACGTTCTGTCCTTTGAAAAATCCATGAAGATCTGCAAGTTTTGCAGCCTCACGGGTATTTTCGAGATTGTCCTTGAAACCATATTTCTCCATAAGCCTCTGATATTCAGAAAATATCAAAGCAACGTCTCCTGCCTTGTACATCAGCCTGTCATCAAAGCAGCCAGCCTTTTTTTCAAGTTCCTCTGGAGTTACACCGGAGCTTTTCATATCGTTTATTATATCAAGGATATTTTCGGCAAAACCGTTATGATCCGTGTGGAAAAAGTTTATTCCGCCCGGCTTTTTCTTTGCCTCGGCAACAGCCTGATATACAAGTATCATTTTTGCAAGGTCATCGGCATATTCGCCGTTTCTTGACGGATCGCCGTATAACTGGAAAAGCTGTCGTGAAAGTCCCGTAAAGCTGAGTGAGGTCAGCTCATTGAAACGCTCTGCTCCAAGGTAATAGTACAGCTTTTTATCAAAATCATATGAAAACTGTTCAGGCACTATCACGCATTGCCTGCCGGATGTATTTTTTATCTTCTCAAACATGACGGTAGTCTTTCCGCTTCCTGCCTGACCTGTTATAAAATATACCATTTTCTTCACCTGCCTAAAGAAATATGCATACCGCTTAACAGTGATACCTATACAGAAACTTTGTACTTATTATTGAGGGAAAACCTTTCCTCAGAAAGGTTTTCCCCGATAAATAGTAAAAACTTCTGTATGAGTACCACCGTTAACAGCGGTATGCATATATATTATCAATATCCGTTGAGATGTCTTTCTTTTATTATCGACGGGTAGTCATCATAGAGATAATCACAGTCAACATCTCCTTCGATGCCGTCAATCTTACCCTTGTTGTTATACTGCCACATTCCGTAATGCTTGCTGAACTGCGGTCTGAATATATTATAATGAGCGACCCATACAGCATATTTCTTGTAAAGCGACTGGTCTATTTTAGTATTCAAGAAATTGGTGTAGCTTGTAATTCCTGCCATATAACCTGCGCTTTCGATCTTTGAACAGAATGCATTTGTAATTGCAGTAACAGTTGACTTCGGAAGCTTTCTGATAACTTCATCTTCAATATCGAAGTAAACAGGATATTCAAGCTTGTATCCCTTGATAGTATCAAGACAAACCTGTGCTTCAAGCTCTGCATCTGCAACAGATGTAGCATAGCTGTACCAGTAAACGCCTCTGTCTATGCCTAATCTTTCTGTTTCCTTCATATTTTTTTCAAAATCTCTGTCGACCTGATCAGCAAATTTACCGTATCCTGCACGGATAATAGCAAATTTCATGCCGCTGTTCTTGACCTTTTCCCAGTTTATATCCTTCTGCCACTGAGAAATGTCTATTCCTTCGGCAATGCCCTTATCGACCTCATATACAGGATAAACAGGTCCTTCTGTGATATCGGGATATTTTGAAGGATCATATGTATTCGGCGAAACTATGCTCGGATAATTAACATATGCATGATTGAGGTCAACAACGCCTTCAATTCCGTCAACAAGTCCGCAGTCGCTGTACTGCCATATTCCGTATTCGGACGAATATGCCGGAACTGCAACCGCAAAGTTTGCAACCCATATGTCATACTTTGCAAGCACTGACGGATAAACGTGAGTACTCAGGAAGTTTGAATAGCTGTAAAGACCTGCATAGTAGCCTCTGTCCTGCAAATATGAACAGAAGGTCTCGATCATTGCCGAAATTTCCTTTGTTGAAAGATTCTGCTGTGTAGGATCTTCAATATCGAAATAAACAGGATATGTAAAATCATAATCCTTGATTACTTCATAGCAAGCTTCGGCTTCCATTCTTGCTTCTTCCACGTTCATAGCATAACTGTACCAGTATGCACCGGTTTCGATGCCCTGAGCCTGAGCCTGACGAACATTTCTGTCGAAATACTTGTCCTCCTGATTTGCAAATTTTCCGTAACCGGCTCTGACAATGGCAAAATCAATGCCTTCACTCTTGACCTGTTTCCAGTCGATCTCAGTCTGCCATGCAGAAACATCAATTCCTTCTGCTCTGCGATATTTATACGGAGTTTTTTTAAGGTTTTCCATATATCCCTGATGAGCAGCGTAAATTTCAAATACATTGAACGGTATTTCTGCCGCAGCGTCACCTGCCGCAATAACCGCACCCATAGCCTCTGCTACGGTCGTTTCGGAAATAGTTTCTGAAGTCCGGTCAGCTTCGGTAACAGTTGTTTCTTCTGATTCCTCTTTACTTTCCGTTGAAGTTGTGGTATCATATATATCAGTTGATACTGTGGTTTCTGTTTCATCGGCATATGCTGCCTGAGATATCACAGATGAACCTATGAACACACATGAAAGAACAGCGGAAAGCAAACGTTGAGAGAGCTTCATTACTGATAATTCTCCTTTCACATTCACTTGTGAAGCCTGTCTGCGGTTAAGCCATACAAGCTTTTGCTTTTTTGTTCGCACCTATTTGTGCGGTTCGCTATATATTATACCATACTCCAGCACTGATTTCAACATAAGTTACACGAAAAAATTAATTCACACAAATTCTTTAGTAATTATGTATATTTTTCATGTTGTTTATTAGGCGTTTTATATAAGTAATGTTTATCATGAGGTTGAATAATGAAAAGTTTTGTTATTAATGGAAACGACAGCGGACAACGTGTCGATAAGTTCATTTCAAAGGCGATGCCAGATCTGCCGAAAAGCATGATGTACCGCCTGATACGCAAAAAAGACATCAAAGTAAACGGAAAAAGATGCGAGATATCTACCCGTCTTGAAGAAGGCGATAACGTAACAGTCTATGTCAAGGACGAGGTTTCTGCCGCTAAACAGCACGATATGAGCTTCATGAATGCACCTGATGATATAGATATTGTCTATGAAGATGAAAATGTTATTATAGTTTGCAAGCCGCTCGGACTTGACTCCCACAGCAACGGCGAAAACCATGAAGATACTCTTATAGACCGTGTAAAACATTACCTTTATAATAAGAAGGAATACCAGCCTGAAAACGAAAGTTCATTTGCACCTGCGCTTTGCAGCCGACTTGACAGAAATACCAGCGGTCTTGTCACTGCGGTGAAAAATGCGGCTGCACTCCGTGAAATGAATGCGGCTATCCGTGACGGGCTTGTTAATAAGGTCTATCACTGCATAACCGTTGCTCCGCCGCCGAAAAACGAAGATATCATTACCGCCTATCACAAAAAAGAGGACTCACGGAATATTGTTAAAATATCCGACAGTCCCCTCGATGATTATAAAATTATTAAGACCGGCTACAAGATACTGAAACGTAACGGCGTTCTTTCACTTATTGAAGTCACTCTTTATACAGGACGCACTCACCAGATAAGAGCACATCTTTCGCATATCGGCGCACCGCTTCTTGGTGACGGGAAATACGGAAATACAGCTGCAAACAAGCGTTACGGCGTATTCTATCAGGCTTTGTGCGCATACAGACTTGAATTTCATATGCCTGAAAATTCACCGCTTGAATATCTTAACAAGCTTGATGTCCATGCCCCTGTTCCTGATTTTGAAAAAAAGTATTTTCAGTTAGGCTGACCAACTCTGTGACGAAGGTTGTCTTCTTTCAGCTTTCTGCCCTCTGCAATGAGTGAGCGCATCTGCTCGGCATCCTCATTTTCAAGCGCATCGCTGTACTTTTTAAGATTGTCGATAAGTGTATTAAGCTCATATTTCAGATGCTCACGGTTCTGCATGAAAAGGTCAGTCCACATTTTTTCGTTCATAGTGGCAATTCTGGTCATATCCTGAAAACTGCCGCCGCTGAATCCGCATTCAAGCCCAAGTTCAGGACTTTTTACATATGCACTTGATACTATATGTGCAAGCTGAGATGTGTAAGCTATCATTTTATCATGATTTTCAGGGCTTGTTATAACGATTTTTCCTGCACCAACTTCAAGAGCAAGCTGTCTGAGCTTCTCAATATCATCTTCACGGCTGTCCTCAAACGGTGCAATTATAAAGTTGGCTTTCTGAAACAGCTCAGCGGTACTGTTGGAATATCCGCCGAATTCCTTGCCTGCCATCGGATGTATACCGACATATCTCAGTCCGTTAGCCTCAGCAGTCTGCTTCATTCTCATCGAAAATTCGCCCTTTATTCCGCATACGTCTGTAATAAGCGTTCCTTTGCGGAATTTTGCAGCATTTTCAGTGAAAAATCTCTCTGCTGCCTCGGGAAAAAGTGCAATTACTGCAAGGTCGAATTTGCTGTAATCTCCGTCAAATGCCTCGTCCATTGCCACGTCTCTGAGGGCGGCAAATTCAATTTCATGATTGAGGTCAGAACCTGCAACCGTATGGTATGTGTATTTTTTCATAGCCTTACAGAGTGAACCTCCGATAAGTCCAAGTCCGACAACAAGTATATTCATATCAAAGCTTCCTTTCAAATTCTTTTGCTGTTTAAAGTATAACACTTTAAACAAGAAAAGTCAAGTGCTTTTTATTATTTTTTTCACGAGGTGATTTTTACGAGAAATACTATTGATAACATCATTCAGAAATCTGTTTCTGACGGCTCAACTATTGGCGCTGATTGTCTTGTTTTCCATAACGGTGAAGAAATTTATTCGGGATGTTTCGGTTATGCCGATAAAGAGTCGGCTTCGCCTATGCGGCGTGACAGCATATGCCGTCTTTTCTCACTTACAAAGCCAATTACTGCTGCCGCTGCTATGATTGCAGCTGATATGGGACTTTTTGCTCCTGATACCGAATTGCGTGAGATATTTCCTGAATTTTCAGACATGACATATATTACACCTGAAGGCAAAGCCGAGAAATGCCAAATACCGATAACTATGGAGCATCTTTTCACAATGACATCAGGACTTGCATATCCCGGAGACTGGTGTGAATCCGCAAAAGCCTCGGCAAAGCTTTTAGAGGAGGCAATGAGCAATAATCTTAGCACTGCCGATATCATAAGCAGAGCAGCCGGACTTCCGCTGTACAATATTCCGGGTGAATACTGGCTTTACGGCATTTCAGCAGATGTTACGGCTGCCGTGATAGAAAAAGCATCAGGCATGAAATACAGCGAATTTCTGCATAAATATATCCTCGATCCGCTTGGCATGACCGACACTGATTTCTATGTCCCGAAAGAAAAATTCAGCCGTCTTGCATCTATTTACAAATACACCGAAATCGGTCTTGTAAAGGAAAATATCGATCATCTCGGCATAAAAGACAGAACCGAACCTCCTGCATTTGAATCGGGCGGCGCAGGTCTGTTCTCCACTATTGATGACTACGCAAAATTTGCAAATATGCTGTGCAGCGGCGGAGTTTATAACGGCAGACGGTTCATCAGTGAAAAAGCCTTTGATTACATGACATCCCCTAAACTTTCTGCAAATGCCCTCAAAGGCTGGTGGGACAGACTTTCAGGCTATAATTATTCCTGCTTCATGAGAGTAATGGCCAATGTCTCCGACTCTCAGATACATACAGCAAACGGCGAATTCGGCTGGGACGGCTGGTCAGGGACATATTTCTGCTGTGATGTAAAAAACAAGATCACTATTCTCTATTTTACGCAAATCTGCCATGCAAGCACTACTCCGCAGGCTGTTGAGATCGATAAGGCAGTCTATGACAAACTTATAAGAAAATAACCAATTCAATACCTTTGGCATAAAATGAAATGAGACCAATGTCTCAACGAAAGGAATGATTTTATGCCAAAGGTATTTTTAAGTCCGTCCACTCAGGAATGGAATCAGTATGCGACCGAGGGCAATGAGGAACTTTACATGAACCGCCTTGCCGACAAAATGGAGCCTTATCTGCGTTCATCAGGCATAATTTTTGTACGAAACGATCCTGAACGCAATGTAAACGGCGCTATTCAGGACTCCAATGCTGATTATTATGATGTACATTTTGCTCTGCATTCAAATGCCGCTCCGCAAAATCTTGCAGGCAGGCTGCGTGGAATTGATGTGTATTTCGCTCCTAAAAGCCGATACAGTGAGAATCTTGCGAATATAACCGCAAATAATCTGAAAAGTATCTATCCGCTGCCCGAAAAGGTACGTGCCCTGCCGACAGATTATCTCGGTGAAGTACTGCGGACAAAGGCAGTCGCTGTTCTTTGTGAACTTGGCTATCATGACAACTACGCAGATGAGGCATGGCTGAAAAATAATCTTGAAAGCATCGCACGTAATCTGGTACGCTCTCTCTGCGATTATTTCGGGATACCGTTCATAAGTCCAATACCTGTACGGCGTGGAACTGTAAGAACTAACGGCTCAGGTCTGAATATCAGAAGCTATCCGTCGCTTGAAGGAAGAATTATCGGTTCTGCCCCAAACGGCGCGTCCCTGACTATCACAGGTGAGATCAATGGCTGGTATGTTGTAAACTATCACGGAATCACAGGCTACTCAAAAAGCGTTTTTATCTCATAAATGCAACACCGCACAAAGCACGTCTGACGACTTTGTACGTCATAAACTTGTATCTT
>JAKSQT010000129.1 GCA_024403995.1 Ruminococcus sp. | reverse complement strand
GCAGTACTTTTCCTGTGATCTTAAGTACTTTTTTCATGTTGTGTTCCTCCGTTATTTATGCAATATCTTTTGATAAACATTTTTACACGCCAAAAGCATATATACGCCTATATAAGTCATCAATATATAAAATCTTGCATTTTTCTTATCGTACATTATCTGACTATCTCTTGCCTTTTTTCTGTTTTCAGGAAGAATTCCGCTGCTGAAATTCAGCCAGTTGTTCTGTAAGCTGCTTTGCAGTTCGCCGTTCAAGCGTCCATTCGATCACATGGACGGCTGCAAACACGATAACGATACTGACTGATACACCAATGGCTGCGGTTACTGTTTCACTGTTAATTTCGCTTTCTGCAAATATCACGGCGATCACAATGACAATATCCAGTAATAGTTGTATCGCCTTGCGGAATAACAGCTGTCTGATCGTCAGCTCTTTTGATGAATATGTTATCAACGTCGGGATCAAGGTGAGAAAGCCTAATATCAGTGGCGTTAAATACGCATCATAGCCGAATGTCTGCTCCGGTCGGAATATCATTCCTGTTGCAAATATCGCAGCATTTATAAGTGTAACGGATATAAAATAACTGTTCGCTATTTCCTTGATACGGTCTTTCATTTGTTTCACCCTTTCAGCCTTTCTTTGATATCAGGTACATATTTACGGGAAATGATGACTTCCTCGCCATTTGTCAGCTTGCAGAGAAAACGTCCGTTCAGCGCAGGGCTGATCGACACGATCTTCATCAGATTGATGATGACCGCTTTTGATATCCTCGCAAACCGTCTTGACGCAAGTACCTGTTCAAATACGTAAAGCTTTTTGCGTGATTCATAACAGTCCTTCTCCAGATAAATGAACGTCCTGTCGTCAACCGACTCAATATATAAAATGTCCACAACAGGAAGCTGATACTGCCTGTCATTTTTTGTTCCTTCAACTGCACCCTGACGGGATTTTATAAATGAAACAATTTCATTGATATTCTCATCGGTTTTGTGACAGCCGATCTCAATATAATCCTGACTGTTTTCTCCGATTTTGACAATTCTAATATCCATAATCTCCTCAATAGTGTTCCTGTACGCTGAACTCTCCCTGTCCTTTCAGATAGCAGTTGTAAAAGTCGAGTATCAGCTTGTTAAGTGTATCCGTGCATTGTTCGGGTTCGATCTCTCCTGTGCCGAGCTTTTCAGCTAAGAAGGGCGATATAAGGGGGAGATCGGTGAAATTCATGTGACCTGCTCCGACAAAATATGTCTGATACGCATTCACTGCATTTTTCTGCACGACATTATTGGCATAAATATATCCGATTTTTTCTGTCTCGATCGCATCAAAATGGGCTTTCTCATTTTCAATTTCAAGCAGCGGAGTGGTATATGCTTCTTCGTTGATGACATACTTGCCGTCTGCAAAGTCTATTTGCTCACCGACCATTGTACCGTCAATGTCGATGACAGCAGAAATATCGTCACGCCGCCCGACTGTTACCGCAGTTGCACCGCCCAGCGAATGTCCCATCAGACCTATTTTATCAGTATTGATAAGCCGCACCGCCGTTTCAAACTGTTCCGTATCGCCCTCGGTGAATGTCCAGTCTGAAAAATCATTTGCCGATACCGCCGATTTCAGTGTATCTAAGGCGAAATTCATGTCGGCAATGCGAAGTTCTATCCATTCACATTCCGTTTTGAATACTTCTTCACGTTCGGTTTCTTCCGCATCACTGCTGCCGAGAGTCAGAGCAGTCTGCATAAACTGACCGTCAACCATAATAAGTTTGCCGGACGTATCATGTGTAAACAGGGAATGATAGGGGTGCTCGATGCTTGCGACCACATAGCCGTTGCTTGCAAGCTCCTGATATGCAGAAATATTGCTCTGATACCAGCCGAATGCGCCGTGGCTGAATATCACAAGCGGAAGCGAATGATCTGTGATACTTTCCGATTCGGCAGGATAAAAAAGATGTACGGGAACTTCACGAGCAGAACCGTCCTGCTCAAACTGTTCGGTTCTGCTGGTATCTGTCAGGATAGCTGCGCAGGTCATGGGTGTATACTGTCCTGTCAGCGGTCTGCCTTTGTAGTTTTTGATAATAAAAGCAGGCATCAAAGCAAACACAAACATCATAGCACTGAGAATAAGACTTACGATTTTACCAGCTTTCGACTTTTTCTTTTCGTTCTTTCTGCTTGCGAGATACCTGATCCCTGCAAAAGCAAGTCTGAGCAGGAGAACAAAGAACAGTCCGATAAACCTGAACGTCAGGTCAATATCGGGAAACAACAGCATCACAGCAAAAGCAATAAGCTCGATCAAATCTGCAAGCAGACGTTTTTTGTTCCATTCTCTTTTTTTTGACAGCCTTGTGATTTCTACAATCAAAAATGCGATCTCCGAAATGATCAGCACCGTTAAAAGAAGTAATGTCATATCATCACGACCTTTCATGTGTTTTACTGACATTATCTTACTACAAAAAGGAGCGCTTTTCAAGCAAAAAGCGGTAAGATGCAGAAATCGGGGGTAAGATGCATTCTGTATAATTATATCAAAAGAGGAAATATAAGTCAATCAAGCC
>JAKSQT010000128.1 GCA_024403995.1 Ruminococcus sp. | reverse complement strand
TTATGTATTTTCGTCCGTGTGCGGCGCAAAATACATTGCTTGCTATTTTTGTTGCACTCCTGCGTATCTATCTCGCCTGAGCCTTTCTTTCTGCTCAGGTGGTCGCTGCACCGTCAGCGAATTCTGGGAGCGAAGGCGACTATCTTCACGCTGATTTATTCGGTGGCATCTCTCACTCACGCTCCTGCGTGAGTATTTTTATATCATCATTGATATTCTGAACTGATACGGCGCAGTTATCGTGCTGGGAGTGCGGCAGTCTTATGAAAATATCCCTCTATCTTACTACCGAAGAATTTGGATTTTCGGGAACGATTTTCCGAAATATTAACACTTTGTTCATGTCACTTCTCCCTTGTGCCTAAATTCAACAGTGAATTTATAGTTATGATGACAATAATTTGTGTGCTGACTTCAATAGGAATAGTATTGCTTTTTCAGAAGTGATGTGGTATAATTTAGGAGTGAGAGTAAGCACTCGGCTTGCTCGTGTAAATCGGAATTTAGAGGTGCAATCAGATGAAACATAAATCCTTTGAAATAATTGAATACCAAAAAGAGTATGAACCTCAATTGATCTCCTTTTTAGAGAGATGTTTGCCTGAATCTCATAGATGTTTGGATATAAACGGCAGACATAGCTATTACATGAACATTGCAGAACATTTTGTGGGATTCTGGTGTATGTTTGACGGCAGCAATATCATTGGAACTGTCGCTGTTTCCGAATTGGAAAGCCAAGGCTGTGAACTGAAATCATTGTATCTGTTAGAGAAGTATCAAGGTATGGGATATGGAAAGGAAATGCTTATTTACGCTATAAATCAAGCTAAAAAAACTGGCTATAAGAAAATGTTTCTTGATTCTTTGTCTACAAGTACAAAAGCAATCGCTTTATATCGCAGAGTCGGGTTCAATGATACTGAAAAGTATAATTCAAGTGTATATTCAGATGTGTTTATGGTTTTAGACTTATAAATTCTAATTTATCTTAGCACCACATCGCTGCAAAAACATAATTGAATATCCCCACAAGCTGTGTGAGCAAACTCCGCTCCGCAGCTTTTCCTTTTCCCCATAACAATTTGACGAACTCGAAAAGTCTAACGGTACACAAAGTTCATGCGCACTGCGAATAGACTTTTGGTATCTGAGTGCGCTATAATATTATCGTGGGGAAAATCACTCCTGCAACTCCAAACAAAGCGAGGTGATGGGAATGAAAAACGAAACAACTGCTGATGTCGGTGTACTGTCTGAAAATATGGCGAAGGTCGATAAACTTGAAAAGTCTATTCAGGCGGCTTTGAAGCGTAAGCGAAAGATCATTGAGGAAAGTAAGCTCTATACCTACAACCAGCTCTCTGAGCTTTACGGCTTGGACGGACAGGCTTTGCTTGATGCCGTGACTGCTGAACATGATCTGATTCAGAAGTTCACCTCAAACGGTATGACTTATGATGAAATAAGCGGTCTTGCTGATGATAGCAAAGTCGGTCAGCAGATGACCTTTTCGGAGCATAATTCCTATTCGGATTAACATATATCCGACAACAAAATGATAGGTGTGAAAGGGACGGCTCTGCCGTTCCGCACGGCTAAAAATTCAAATTACACAAGCGAGGGTAAGAGATAGAAAGCGATGCCCTCAAACCTAAAAGCATAGATAGAGATAGCTAAGGAGATAAATTCGCTATGAATAAAACAACAACTGCCGCTGTTGCGGTATCGGAAAGTGTGTCCGAGTACCATATCGGGCATACAACATACAGAGTGACAACAACCTTTAACCCAGCTTTTCGGCAAAGCCTGAGCGATATACTTGCAAGGCTCATTACAGAGGACTGTGAGAAAATGCTCGGTGAATCCGGACAAGAACCCGTACAGCAAGCTGTTTGATTTTGGAATATCGGCGCATTGAAAAAAGAAATATGGTGCGCTATAATGATAATAGCTTGCTGTATCTGTCGGAAAGAGAGGTTAAAATGACAGACAAGATCACAGCTTTATACTGCCGTCTTTCGCAGGACGATATGTTGGACGGCGAGAGCAACAGTATCACAAATCAGAAGGCTATCCTCCAGAAATATGCCGATGACAACGGCTTTCGCAACACGGTGTTCTTTGTGGATGATGGTGTGAGTGGAACTACCTTTGAACGTGACGGCTTCAAAGCAATGATGGCTGACATTGAGGACGGCAAGGTCGCAACGGTCATTACTAAGGATTTGAGCCGCTTAGGTCGTGATTACCTGAAAACTGGTGAACTGATCGAAATGGTGTTTCCTGACTACGATGTTCGCTACATTGCCGTGAATGACAATGTTGATACAGCGAAATCCGAGAATGAACTGCTTGCTTTCAAGAACATTTTTAATGACTGGTATGCCCGTGATTGCAGTAAGAAGATTCGTGCGGTGTTCAGGGCAAAGGGACAGTCGGGCAAGCACCTGTGTCCGCCCGTATATGGCTACAAGAAGTCCGAAACGGATAAAAACCTGTGGGTAATTGACGAGCCTGCTGCTGAGGTGGTACGCAAGATTTTCAAGCTCTGCATTGACGGCTACGGTCCGGTGCAGATCGCCCGTATCTTAACAGAACAGGGTATCCTGACTCCGACTGCCTACGCATTATCGCAAGGTCGTGACAACGGACGGCATAA
>JAKSQT010000127.1 GCA_024403995.1 Ruminococcus sp. | reverse complement strand
AAAATAGATTATTTTACCGGAGCAGCCCCCGGTGCTTTTGATACCTTGCTGATGTTTTCAGCGACTTCCTCAATCATTTCCGCAGGGAAACCGGCAACCATTTCATCAGGTCCGATACCTGAGAATTTGCGTGAGCCGTCGCAGCCTAACGAGAAGTTCGGCTCGCCGGTCTCAATAACGTATGCAGCAGAGTCTGAACACATCGACTGAATGCCGGAAAACTCCGGGTAAATTCTTCCGCCTAAGCGGTAGAGAGTGCTCTGTGCGAGCTTAAGCATAGCTGCAGGGCGTGCAAAGATGATAACTGCATCAGGGACAAACGGTGCTTTTTCAAGCGGGGCATAGATAGTTGCGTACGTCTCCTGCGGAAGAGAAGGAATTGTCTCCATAGTGCGGCGGGATGAATTGATGGATGAGTACTTTCCAAGCTTCATATAGTGCTGACCGGTCTTTAATGACTCACCAATCTCACGCAGACCAAGAGCCCATGCTCCTCCGCCGCACTGGTGCTTTGCATCAGTTGCGTAGAAGATTTTTCCTTCGCGGGCGAGTGAAATCATTCTGCAGTGTCTGGTTGCTTCCTCGATTTCAGGAACTCCTTCCGGAATTTCTTCTGCACTCTTTGCAAGCTTTACTGCAACCGGAGAGCCGGTAAGGTTCAAAACACTCTTCAGTTCTTCAGATATTGCGGCATAATCTGTCATACTGATACTTTAAGGTCGTTCTTCTATTTGAATGTACCCATTAATCCGCGTTACTAATGCGGACATCACAAGACCACTGTTTCAAAAAATGAAAAGTAACTATTCAGCACGACCTCTTGCCTGAAACATCAACGGTTACTCTCTTCTCTGGGAATTGACAAACTCGCACGTAGGAATCGGACACAGATTCACACAAGCCGCATACCATCGGTCTGCTCTGCTAAGGGCACTAAAGTTCCCCGCGATGACACACAGGTTACAAGCACACCGAATTACAGCGTGCCTTCACAGATGAAATGAAATATGATGAATCTGTTTTATTATCACCAATCCTCAATTTGTTGTGTCCGAGCCTACAGGCGAAATATAGCTATGTTCACTAACAAAACCAAAAACCTCTATCTCAGAATAAGGGGCTGAATAGTCACAGATGCTTAAAAAAGATAAGGAATAATTTTTTCTTACGCAGACAGCCGTTTTTTCTGAATCAGTTTCAGAATCTTTCCTGAGACGAAATAACAGAAGACGATGATAATTACAGCAAATATAAACAGCTGAACGAAATCAATCGGCGCCATATTGAGTGCCGGGAATATCCAGTACCCAAGGAATCCTACAATAATCCACTGAAGACAGTAGAACACCGTAATGCGGCGGCTTACATTTTCTGCGAAGCGGTGCAGGCGGGACGCGGGAGATACTTTTTTTGTCAGGAAGAAGATTAATGCTGTCCAGAAGAGGATAAATGACAAAGACCAGACGGCTGAAAGCAGGGTTTTGTTGTAGATGCAGGCATTGTATGTGGTGAAAAATGTGACAATATCAATTCCGCAAAGAACTGATACGGCAGTAATTATTGCAAACGAAACAGCCCCCGTCAGCATAACAATTCCGTAGAATTTATCTCTGTTTTCCGTCTTCTGAAGGTACTGTGCAAATACATATCCGGCAGCAGGGAATATGAGCCACTGCATGAACGGGAAGAATGAATATCCGCTTTCCTGAAAGACAAACCAGCCGACTAAATCTGTTGCGATGATGTTTCCGGGGAAAAGCATCTTCGGGATGAAGAAGGAGATGATTAACAGGATAACAGGGATGACAATAACTGCGGTGTTGGAAAGTTTCAGCTTACGCACAAGAGCGAAGAACAGGAGTGTCAGAAATGCAAAGTTTAAGATGTCGCAGCAGAAAAGCCACCAGAGTGCATCATTAAATAATGCAGGGTTCTGATATATCTGTGACTGAATGGTCAGGCTGATAGTATTTGTAAGCAGTGCAAGACCAATGGCAGCAGCAAGAATCACCCATGCACGTTTGAAGAGGAACTTTGCTGATTTCCGCGATGAGTACACGAGACCAACACCTAAACAGAACATGAACATACATGCTCCGATTGTTCCATCTCCAAACTCTACGATTGTTGAGAGTATTGAGTCGATGGATGTAAAGCCGACATGGTTTACGCTGTAATCTTCGAGCAGGAGACATCGTTCAAATAAATGAACCGGAACAAGTCCAAAGATGATAATCATTTTGATGAAGTCAAAGTTGAACTGTCGTCCGGTGTTGGGGTATGCTGCCTCGCCTGATTCGCTCATTACATATTAAATGAGTTTTAAATATAAAAAACGTAGTGTAAGTATTCTCTCTGCCGGTTTTGAGTATGGAAACTTACGCGGGTTTGTCAAATCCGCACCAAAAAACAAAAAATCCTATTTCGGCGATAGGGCTGAACAGTTACGAAAAAAAGTTTCCGCGAAGTTTATCACCCCTGAAAAACAAGATAGTAGTAATGAATAGTGAGTCCGCTGTCGATGAGTTTTTTGCAAGAATACGTTCCGCCGGTTTTTTTGCACGCCTGTTTTCATGGAAGAAGATACGTACAGAGGCTGAAGCAGCATACAGAAAAATAAAAGATGCCGCATCTGATGCAGAATCAGCCGTTCAGGAATCCCGCATAAAAGAAGACATGCTGACAACGCTTAACGAGGAAAAAGATAA
>JAKSQT010000126.1 GCA_024403995.1 Ruminococcus sp. | reverse complement strand
CAGAATTTCTTCTTCAGGACAAGCAGAAAAATTCAAGATTTAGTTGGTGGAGCATATATACAGCTTATAAAAGCTTGCATCAAAAGTTTCACTGCCGTCAAATCTGGAGTACTGTCCGAATTCAGTAAACTCAAATCCGCACTTCTTCAGAACTTTGCCTGATGCGGCATTTGCAGTCGCATGGCAGGCTTTGAATTCATGTATGTCAAGTTCATCATGCGCCCATTTGAGCATAGCCTTTGCTGCCTCTGTGGCGTATCCTTTGTTCCAGTATTTGCGGTTCAGATTATATCCGAGTTCGTATACTCCGTCGCCGCCCGTGTCATGGACTGAACCTGCACCAATTACCTTATTCTCTGATTTCAGCACAAACACAAATTCAATATGATCATCTCTGAGGGATGCTATCCATTTTTTTACATCATCTGCATTTGTATATAATGGATACGGCATATATCTGTTTACTACCGCATCTCCCGTCCACTCAAATATATCATCTGCATCGCTTGTCCTGATAGGTCTTAGAAAAAGTCTGTCAGTTTCAATTATTACTTCGTTATTCATATTTCTCCCTTACTTATGCCAGTATTCATTCAAAAAATCAACTCTGCTGTGAAGCCATTCATTCAGATAATCAGCGGCTTCTGACTGAGTCTTGCATTCCCCTGCCCTGATTGAAAGCTCTGCCGCAAATATCTCGTTATTGACAAGATTATCCCATTTGTCATAATTGCGCTCAAATGCAGCCGAATATGTGTCTCTGTCATTCTCTATCATCTCATAAACACGTTCAAAAACACCGCTGTCATATGCCTTTGACCATTTTTCCCTGATAATATCCTGATACCATTCTTCATACATAAGTACAGCAAGCCACGGATTTATAGTCTGATAATTGAAGCCGTCAACATCAGGGACAATATTTGCCGCATAGAAATCCTTTCCGTTTGGACAGCGGTTCTTATTTCCCATTGACGAGTCAAAATCCCACGGTGCTTCAAATGTAAGCTTTTTACTGCCATTTTCACTGAAATCTGCGTCCATATAGAAGCTCGACCAGTAGATATCCGCATCACAGGCAATTTCCTCAATAATGTACATATCAGCAAGTGAGTCAACGTTTACCACGCTCTCAACAGCCTCCTGCGGTGTCATGTCAGAGGTCTCGGAAATTGCAGTATAGTCCTCGTTGAAGGCAAATGCCTTATCGTTGTAAGCCGCCTCATACATTATCTTATACGTATTATTAACAAATGAAGCAATAAAGTCGTGCTGCTCCTGAGAATTGATGTCACTCTTTATTGTAAAGCCGATATCCTTTTTTATTCCGCCCTCATTTTTCGGCAGACAGGTCATTTCTCTGCCGCCTTTTTCACTGCCGTCAAATGATCTCAGAGGTGCGTTGTCAGCGTAATCAACATGGAACTGCTGCAAAGGCGGTTCAGTGTTGAAATAACCGTCAAATTCAAGAAAATAGCCGATATCAGTACCCATATAGTCAGGCTGCACTTCATTTATATTTACTCTGTCATGATTTATCTGCTGCTGTTCCGCAAGAAGATAAACGCCCCAGTATTCACCGTTGATATATACCTCGGCAAATTCAGCATCTGACGCATACAGCCCGTCCTCAGCGAGAATTTCATCAGAGACAGCAAGAGCCGCCTTGTCCCGCATCATTGAACCATCCTTGTATTCTGCAAGCAAAAGCCAGTTTTTAAGCTCAGCGCCGTTATTCATGCCCAGCATATTATGCTTTTGCGTGAATTTTATGCGGAGAGACTTTTTGTCATATGTAGTAGTCCAGTTTCCCCTGACCTTAACATCAGCCTCAGCTGACTCCAAAACTGCGTTTTCGCCTTCAAAGGCAGAAATTTTGCAGCGCTCGTAATAAGGTTCAGGAGGCATTGTATAACCCGGCGTCCATGTGGCTATCTCCGCTGAAACATGGTGAGCAACAGGCTTTTTCACAAAATCCATTACTGAAGCATCCTGACTTTCGGTTTCAATTTTTATCACGAACATTTCCTTATCAGCAGATTTTTCCTCTGCCTGCGATGTGGTTTCCTGTTCACTTTCGGTAGGTTCAGTTGTTTCAGAAGTTTCAGTCTGCTGCGAAGAACTCTCTGTCTCCACAACACTGCTCTGCGAACCGCCCGAACAGCCTGTGAGCGCACTTATCAGCAACATCGGCAAAACTGCCTTATAAAATTTACGCATAATTTGCCTCCTCTCAAGAATTTATACTTTGATTATATCACAGTATATTGATAAATGCAATACATAGATCATGATAATCCGCATTTCAGACATACACAAAAATGCAGTATGCCAGATATGACATACTGCATTTATTGCCAAAAGATTATTTATTCATCTTTTTTCTTGTTAAGAACATTGCTGCGGCTGCCAGTCCGAGAACTGAAACAATTCCGCTTACTGCAATATCACCGGTTTCCGGCGAGCCGGTTGAAGATGTAGCAACTGCTTTAGTGGTTGTTACTGATTTTGTTATAGTTGTTGTCGTAGTCGTAGTTGTAGTAGTTGTAGTAGTTGTTGTTGTAGTTGTGGTTGTCGTTGTAGTTGTAGTTGTGGTTGTGGTTGTCGTTGTGGTTGTCGTTGAAGTAGTAGTAATCTTTGCATCTACCATATCAACCGTTTCCTTGCCGACTACTACTCCGTCAGCAACTGTAAATGTTACGTCTGTTGCTGTTTCATAGCCGTCAGGAGCTGCTATCT
>JAKSQT010000125.1 GCA_024403995.1 Ruminococcus sp. | reverse complement strand
GTCTGACAATACGCACAGAACCCGGCATATAATCCGTTCCGTTTGATGCTGTGCCCGCACCGAATGAAAGCCAACCGACACCGTTGTCATCAATGACTGCACCAGGGTCAAATGGATTCGGACAGTCGCCCAGACCGGGAGTGTTACTGGTTACAAGACAATGTCCCAGCGGATCTGTCCAGCCTGTCACAGGATCAGTAGAAGTAATAACTCCTGTTCCGATGCCGCTGTTTGAGAAATACAGATAGAAATGTGTCCTGCCGTCTGCTTCCTCACGGGACACGATAGAAGGTGCCCATGATGCTGAAATCCACGGTGCTATTTTTCCAACATTTATCTCACCGTGATATGTCCAGTTGACCATATCCTCTGTGGAGAATACAAGCAGTGATTTTATTTTTTCATAGGTATTGTCTACATCGGGACCAGCTGCTTCAAACTGCTGATGATCGTTTGTACCGTAGACATAAAGCCTGCCGTTGTATTCTACAGCAGTTGGATCGGCACAAAAGAAATCAGGAGAAATCGGGTTATTGAAGCGAGTGTCCTTGTAATTATCTGTGCTGATCTGATTGTCCGGAACAGCAATGTCGCTTTCCAGCGATCTGACCGCATTTGTCATGCTTACGCTTTCAGCGAATGCTGAAAATGGTAAGGCAGAAAGAAATACAGCAGCTGAAATAATAAGTGTCGCTCCCTTTGCAATTAATGCTTTATTCATCGTATGACCTCCTTGTCCGGAATAGTGAAAGGCTTATGCATGTAATATACTGTATATTCAGAGTAACTATCTGACAGCAATTTATGTTTCACTTTTCCTGTTACTTATTACATATTATATATGATTTTTCGCTGTTTTACAATACAAAATTGTGACAGATTTAAAGATATTTATATACAATCACCAAATCATATATACATAAATGTCTTGTAATTCAGTTCACAATGTTCAAAGCTCTGCTTTTAACAAGCAGAGCTTTGAACAAGATCACCCTCTCGGTTTTTTGTTATAAATCGGCTCTTCTTTTTCGTGAGCAAGCTTTGAAAATCTGAAGATAGTCATTTCGAAATGCTGTTGATGATTTTATAATCATATATTATCCCACAAGTTATAATTCTGTCAGAATTTCAATAGTTTGCAGCTTTACTGCATCCTCAACATGACTTACTTTTGTTACACCATTTGTGTACTTCATTTAAATACCTCGTTTTACAAGCATCATTTATAGCTTCTTTCGAAAATGCCGGCAATATCCTCATCCGATGTCTCGCATGGATTGGCCGCATAAAGTCCGCCCTGAAGTGCTCTGGCAGCTTTTGCAAGTGTCATACATTCGGACTTGTCAAAACCATAATCACTCATTTTAAGATCAGCAACTCCGCAGTCCTCCTGCAGCTTAACAAGTGCTTTTACAAAGTCCTGCGGGTCATTTGATTCCGGATATCCCATTACCCTTGCCATTCTGATAAATCTTTCATCGCAGGCATGACGATCAATGAAGAACTGAGCAAATTCCTTTGAAATAATTATAAGTCCGGCTCCGTGCTGTAAATTTCTGTGATATGCGCTCATAGCGTGTTCCATTGAGTGCTGTGCAGTGGTGCTTGTGAGCTGCATGGTGATGCCTGCCATTGTGGAAGCATATGCAACGTGTTCTCTTGCTTCTATGTCATTTCCATTGGCAACAGCACGGGGCAGATATTTGTAAATATTCCCGATAGCAGAAAGAGCAACAGCTTCCGAAAGAACGTTAAGTGATGTTGACATCATTACTTCCGTGTTGTGAAAGAGTGCGTCAAATCCCTGATATGCCGTATATTTTGCAGGAACGGTAGTCATGTATACAGGATCAACTACAGCGATAACAGGCTTGCATCTTCTGTCGCCCATACCAATTTTTTCGTTAGTATCTTCCTTGCAGATAACTCCCCACTCGTTCATTTCAGAGCCTGTACCTGAGGATGTTGCGACTGTAATAATCGGCAGTGGCTGATTTGGTGCCATCAGACCTTTACCTGTTCCGCCGGAAACATAATCCCAGAGGTCACCGTCATTTGTCGCCATAATAGAAACAGGTACAGATGAATCAAGAACAGCTCCGCCTCCAAGAGCGACGATAAAATCACATCCGTTCTCCCTTGCAAATCTTCCTGCTTCTTCGCAGTTTTCCTTAAGTGGATTTTCTACCACATTGCCAAGATGCACGTACTCTGCACCTGCAAGTCTGAGTTCCTCGGTTACCTTATCAAAGGAACCGTTAGTCATATGAGAACTTCCTGCTGATGTAAGCAGCAATGCTTTCTTTCCTGGCATAACTTCATTGTGAAGCTCTGAAAGCTTTCCGGTTCCAAACAGAAGCTTTGTTGGATTATCAAATATAAAATTCATCATTATTCTTCCGCCTTTCTTTATTTGGTCTGACTATCCTTTTCAATCTGAAAAACAAGATAATCAAGACAACTGATTTGTTTTTCTTCTTCGTGAATTGTGTTTAATATAGCTTGTCTGCGTTTTCTGAGCAGCTGAATCATGCCTTTTACATTACCGTTTTCGCTGCATTTCAGTATCTCAGCCTTTTCATTTTCATCACAGCCAAAATACTCAAGGCATTCTTCAAGATTTGGTTCGGGCATTTTATCAACCTCCCTTACTAATACTATACTGCCATTTACAGAAAAAGTCCAATACCTGTTTCGTATCGTCTGTCATGCCTGACAGGCATTTCTGAAAGCATTCAAAGCTCTGCTTTTAACAAGCAGAGGCAATTCGAAGAATTGCTTTCGTT
>JAKSQT010000124.1 GCA_024403995.1 Ruminococcus sp. | reverse complement strand
ACAGGTTTCAAAGAGCGCACTCGTATCGCCAACTACACAGGTCTGCCCATCTGAAAACCTTATGAATAATAATCTCAAAATCTGCACCGATCAGATGCAGAACTGAACATGGATACCGTCCTCGTCGGACACATAGACTACATCAATCATCATGACAGCGATCTCATGTTTCGCTTCAATCGTCAGGCTGTCCCAGTTTTTCAGCGGCTCCTTCAATGGCTTCGTATCAATAGCCTTATGTTTCCGGCTTTTCATCTGGAGCTTACTTTCAAGTTTGGTCTTTGCCTTGTGAAGTTCCTTGATACGCTTCTGAATATAGGCAAATACTACTTCATCAGCATCAGGGAGCTTATCCATGAGCTTGTGAATATCATCGTCATATTTGAGTATCTCTGCTTTGAGGCTTTCTGTTTCGGAATCAGGAGTATCTTCCTCGAACCGAGCAACTTCAAGGCTTTTTATTTTATCGCACATAGCAAGATAAACTGCTTCTTCAACATCGTCAAGCCTTGTTTTCAGGGTGCGCTGTATGCATCCATGTATCGTAGAGTATCCAAAGTCAATCAGATATCTCCAAGTCCTTGTTTTTTCTTTATTGTGCTGAATGTTGAGCTGAATGCTGTAACCACAGTGCGGACACTTCATCATACCTATCATCCATGAGTTTTTTACCTTGCCGTTATTCGGGAACTTCTGATTATGGGCTTTTTTGTCCTGAACCGCAAGCCACACCTTTGAATCTACAAGTCCCTCATGATAACCAACCTTAACATAAGTCTTTCCATCATTATCTTTATGTGAGAATACGCCGTGAATACCGTCATAGGCTTCAATATCATCAATGATTTCAAAACCTTTCGACTGAAAATAAGCATAAACGTCCTTATCAGCTTTCACATACAGCGGACTCTCCAAAATAAGAGATACATGACTTTGATTAACACTGCCTTTGGATTTATAAGCTCCTGTCCGCTTTGTGATGATCTCATTCTCTTTGAAATATTCAATAATCTGTCTTAGAGAGCAATCAGGCTGCTGATACATCTGATAAGCAATACGCACCGATTCAGCCTGTTCGGAAGGAATAAGAACTGAGCCTGTTTTACCATTGATAGTTTTACGCTGAGAGTCATAGCCGTAATACATTTTACCGCCTTGATAAAATCCTGTTTCACGAGCTTTCGTATTGTAAGCATCTGCAACTCTGGCAGCAATCGTTTCACGTTCAAACTCAGCGAAGTTCAGCAGATTGTTTCTCATCATGCGTCCCTCTTTGGTGCTTGTATTGAAAGGCTCAGAGAGCGAATATACAGAAACGCCGTAACGGTCAAGCTCATCTGTGATGTTAAGATACTCACGCATATTTCTGCTGAAACGGTCATATTTCTTCACAACGATTCTGCTGATAAGACCGTCACGAGCATCCTGCATCATTTGAATAAAGGCAGGACGATGAGCGACATCTTTTCCGCTTTTTCCATCATCACAATAGATACGATAAGGTTCATCACCTACGAACCTGATACATTCCTCCTTCTGGGCATTTATAGACAGCGAATTATTGCCCTTAAAGCTGTCACTTACTGAACGGCGAACGTAAATTGCCGTCAGTCCGTTTTTCTGAATTACTTGTTTCATTATAACCGACCTCCATAATACAAATGAAAGCCGATTTACGCACATTCATATCATAGCGCATATCGGCTTCAATTGCAAGCATCTTACACAGAAACATCTGTGTAATTATGAATTTTAGCGATATGCACGATTATTCATTTTGTAGTTGTTCTGAATTGCTGCGCTCTGCACCACTCAGAATCTCATACATCCTGTTGAGCTTTTGACGTTTAATGATTTCAGGAATACTTTCAGGCGAAGAATATGTAACCTTGATGCCCGAAGAAGTATGCAGCTCAACTACCTTCTCTCTATCTACGGCAGATGTAATAGTTTTCGTTTAACATTATCCTTTCCGACAGCTCGATCCATTTTCAAAACTTCTCGCTGTCTAATCAAAAAAGTTCCCATTCAATTATTGGGAAATGCCTTGTATGTGTTCAGGCATTTTAATCATCGTCATTATCAGGCTCGTCATAGAACTTGATTTCATCATTGTTCACATTGCTGTTCTGGGCAGAATTGATACCGACCATTTCAAGCAGTTCTTCATTAGACAAACCGCTTGTGCGAAGTTTTTCCAAAAGTTGATGTTCTGAACTGATGATCTCATCAAGTTCACGGGGCTTGCAGTTGAATTCCTCCGCCATTGCAAGATGAGATACTTCTCTCAGCTTATCCTCCAGAGTTTTCTTTTTCGCAGTATCTCTTTCGATATGCTTTTCCAATTCCTCGATCTTCTCGATGAGCTGTTCTCTTTTTTCTGTATAAATGCCCATACGAAAACCTCCTTCATTCAATTATTGTTCTACACAGGCGGCTGATTGCTGACCTGTCATACTGCAATTATAGCGCACTCTACATATTAAATACAATCCGCAATACTTACAAAGTTTTGTTCACGGAATGTTAACAAAAGACCGAGGAAAATTGAATTTCAAAAATCCAAAACAACGCTATTTCGCCAATTAAGCTATACAGTCATTTTGACGAACCCAAATTTTGCGATTCTGAGAAATTTGAAAATAGTTATTGACGGGATCAGGATTGCGCGCTATATTGATTATGAGGAGCGACGAAAAAGAGAAAAGTCGCACAGCTTCGATTCTCAGAAACGAGAAAGAGTGACCGAGACACAGGCTCGGAAAGCAATACGTTTCGCAGGAGCGTTCACAAATCGCAAGCTCGGCATAGCTGCACTACAAATCACAG
>JAKSQT010000123.1 GCA_024403995.1 Ruminococcus sp. | reverse complement strand
ATGTGGTGGGGTTAATAAATAATTAAAAATTATGCCGGAAGTGAAAACTCCCGGCTTTTTCATATCTGGAAAACTATTTATTTCATCGTTATAACAAACATCGCCCTTGAAAGATTGAATAAAAAATGATATATATATTTCTGATAATGTTATAATTAAGGAAAAGACATGGAGGCGTTTTTATGTTAAAAAGATTTTTTACATCGGTTCTCGCATTTATTATTTCTGTTTCACAATGGATTTTTACTCCCAATGTTATCAGAATTGATTTTGATAATGTCATTGATGAAATCAGACCTGTTCACAACATCGGCAGAATGCCCGAATATGAGCTTGACAGCGAAATCAACAGTTATTTCACAGAGGCGAATATGACATCGTGCAGAACCCACGATACGGTCGAAACAGACATTCACAATATTTTTCCCGATTTCTCTGCCGATGTAAACGATGAAAATTCATATAACTTTGAGAAATGCGACAAGGTTATTGCTGCAATAGCCGATACCGGTATGGAGCCGCTTTTCCGACTCGGTATAAGCTGGAGTGATGCAGTAAAAGACCATGAATATCTTATTCCTCCCGCTGACTACAATAAATGGGCACAGATTTGTGAACATATTATTCTTCACTATAACGAGGGCTGGGCAAACGGCTTTGAATATGGCATAGAATACTGGGAAATCTGGAATGAACCTGACAATGAAGATATTGTTGAAAAAAATGTTTTCTGGCAGGGCACTCCCGAAGAATTCTACCGTCTTTATGATGTTTCGGCAACATATCTGAAAGAAAAATTCCCTGACCTTAAAATCGGCGGTTATGGTTCCTGTGGTTTTTACGCATTGACTAAAACCAATAATATTAACTCCGGTTCAACTCCAAGAAATCAGTATTTTATTACTTTCTTTGAAGGCTTCCTCGAATATATTACAGAACATAATTCTCCGATGGATTTCTTCTCCTGGCACAGCTATACAGTCACGGATAAGAATGAACAATATATTGACTATGTCAAAGAAAAGCTTACCAGCGCCGGTTACGGCGATACAGAAATTATCTGTGACGAATGGAACTACAACCCCACGGAAAATGAAAAAATTGACCGCCGATACGGTGCAAATCAGACTTCAATGCTGATTATGTTCCAGAATGAGGGACTTGCTATGGCGCATTATTACAGCGGTTTGAGCGACGGCAATCTCTGGGCGGGGTTATTCTACAAGAGCGGAACGCCTTCACCTGCTTATTATGGTTTCTGGGCATTCGGTCAGCTTTATAAGCTTGGCAGTCAGGCTGAAATAAAGAACAGAAAGCTGAAGGATGACCTTTATGCCGTTGCCGCAACAGGCGAAGACGGTCAGGCACTTCTTATTGCAAATGTTTCTGAGAAAAAGGACAGAAAGCTGAAAATTGACGCAGGCGAATATACCGTTGATAAATGCTTCACGGTAAACGAAAGCAGCGAATGGGTTGAAATTCAGCTCCCGAAGAAAATCGAAAGCGGCTCAATACTTTATATTACTTTTAAAAAGTAATAATAAGGAGACATCTGTTATGAAAATTATTACTTCAATTATTACCGTTATTACTATGTTGTTCTCGTCCTTTGCGAGTATTATGCCGTGGAACGCAGTCTATTACTTCGATTCGGTCAACGGCTCTGATTCCAACAGCGGAAAGACCATTGAGGAGCCACTGCAGTCTCTTGACAAGCTGAACAGCCTAAAGCTCCGAAACGGAAATACAGTTTACATTGCCTGCGGAAGCGAATACCGTGGTCAGCTTTTCTGTCAGAAGGGCGTTACGTACGCTTCCTACGGCGAGGGCGAAAAGCCCACTTTCTTAGGCTCTGCGGATGCCGCGGATTCTGCAAAATGGACAAAAACTGAAATCCCCGATGTGTGGGTGTTTGACGAAGTGTTTACCGATGACGTGGGCAATATTATTTTCAACGCAGGCGAAGCCGTCGGTTTAAAGCAGATAACAGGAATATTCGGCTTCAAAGGCTCGGTCGAAGAGCTGAAATCTGACCTTTCCTTCTGGCACAATACCAATGATAATAAAGTTTATCTCTACAGTGAACAGAACCCTGCCGAACGCTTCAATGAAATTGAATTTGCACTTTGCAAGCCGGTTATAAGTCTTGCAAAATGGGTTACCGTTGACGGACTGCGAGTTCTTTACGGCGGTGCTCACGGAATAAAAGGCGGCTGTATAAATATAACTGTCAGAAACTGCGAAATCGGCTGGACTGGCGGCTCCTTACTGCCGGGATATACAGATGTCAGATTCGGTAACGGAATTGAGTTCTGGGCGGATTCAAGTAATGTACTTGTTGAAAACTGCCATATCTATCAGATTTATGACGCAGGCATAACCTTCCAGTCAAACTCAGATTCAAAAATCGAAAACATCACATTTAGCAACAATGTGATTGAAAAATGCACAAATTCATTTGAGTATTACAACGGTGAGGGCGGATTGTTCAAAAACATTCTTATTGATTCAAACACATTCCGTGATGCAGGCGAAGGCTGGGGAACCCGACAGCACGAGTCGGGCTATATGTCATATACGGCGCATATAAATTCGTGGGACGGTAAAGAAAACAGAGCAAAGAATTTTGTTGTTTCAAATAATATTCTTGACAGCTCAACCCATTCTCTGTTTGTTATTGCGGGAACAGCAGGCACACTTCCGGTAATGGATTCCAATACATATATTCAGTATGAGGACGGTATGCTTACCAAAGAGATAAAATTCTCGGGCTGTGAGGAATATCTGAAAGCTCTTGACCCTTATGCGAAAATAATATATAAAAGCGATGTTGAAGAAGTGCCTGATACGCGTACATTCAATAATCCCATAGCCGACAGGGACGCTCCCGACCCATTTGTTACATATGATGCTGTTACAGGATATTATTATTCTCTTTTCACCTGCGTCAACAGACTTGAAATCTACCGCAGCCGTCACGCCGC
>JAKSQT010000122.1 GCA_024403995.1 Ruminococcus sp. | reverse complement strand
CGCTTTTTTTCAAAGGAATTCAATGATAAGCAAGGTGTACAGCTTAATCACAGTGACTATACACAGGTTTATGAGGGCGATTTAAGCGATTATTCCGAAAAAAACGTGCTTGAAAGCATTTATGCCCGAATGAATTACGGTGAAAAGCCAGAAGGATATACAGGTCATTCTCTTTCTGTATCTGACGTTATTGTAACAGACATTGACGGCAAGGAAAAAGCATATTACTGTGATGATGTTGGATTTACCGATTTTCCTGAGTTTTTCCTTGAAAAAGAAAAGGCACAGGAGAAATCATTATCTACTGTTGCCGATCTTGAGGTCGGAGATATTATCATGTATGAGGGCAAACGGCGCGAGGTTGAGAAAGTCAGCGAAAAGAGCATTTCTCTGAAAGACCTTGATGCACCTGACTTTGGCGGAATTTTGCTCGGCACTTCTGATATCCTTGCCTATGACGGCTGGCGTGAAGATATGGAACGAAAGGGCTTTGAGATTCTGTCTAAGGGCAGTCAGACTGCGGAAAAGTCTGAACCAGAAGATAAAGGACCGGTCTCTCTCCGCAAAGTTGGTGATTCATATGAAATGTATTACGAAAATGCGGAAATCGGCGCTGAAATCCTCGGCCTTGATATGCAGTCAAGAAATGGTATGCCTTTGGTTGAATTTTCGGCTGATGCAAAGGATGCCTATTCTAAGAAGCTCAGTGATGCAGGATATTCCGTACTGATTGAACAGGCTTTTGAACTGAATCCTCCGAAGCGTGAAACAGAAAAGCTGCAAACTTTGCAAGATGTTGTAGACAAATATTTCGGTACAGACTGCGAATCTGCTGAAACTGAAAAAGGCACATGGAAGCTTGCGATTGCTGACGGCGATAAGGTCGGTGAACTGTTTTACGGCGGTGAACCTGTCTGCGGCATTTATAACCGTGTAGACAAAATGGAAATAGAGCCATACAGTGAACGTACTACATTCCCGAAACTTCTTCAAACAGCAATGCTTGAACATAATCCTGACAAGCCCGTGGAGATCATGGATTTTCAGCGTACCTTTGAAACACCGCTTGACAAGGCAAAATGGCTTATCAACGATTTCACTGTGTCAGAGTATGAACAGGAAGAAGATTTCGCTGATTTGCATAATATCGGGCTTGCGTTTACTACACTGACAGATGATGAACTGCCGATTCAGGTAACGGCTGACCTGATTGATCTCAAAATCACCTATGAATTTGACGGAGAGGTTTTCAAAACAGAGGAATATTCAGATATTGAGGAAATGATCGAAAACGGTCTGACAGGGCTTGATTTCGACGATCTGATTTCCGTTCCTGATGAAGTGATCGAAAGACACACAAAAAAGGAAGAACAGACAGTTGATGCTTCAACCGCAGATATTGACAAGCCGTTATTTTCTGATGCAGCAGTCATTGATGAAATTCAGAAAAATGAAAACTCTGATGTACCGTTCATGGATGCTCCTATACTTGAAGGCGAACAGCTTACGCTTTTTGGCGATGCAGTACCATACGCTGTAAAAACAGAGAAAAAGAAGTCCGAGTTTGCGGAAGGGCCTTTTGTTGACGGTGTTCAGGTCTATGAAGCTCTTGCAGCTGAGATTGACCGAGGCACAGGATTTGTGAACGGCAAGCTTCGTGTGCAGGAATTTTATGATAAACAGCACCCGACAACACAGCAGTTGGCTGACTTTCTGAAAAAAGAATACGGCATCGGTGGTCACAGCGGCGAGGGTAAGATCTCACTCGTTGACTATGACAGCAAAGGAATGACTTTTTCCTTTGAGAACGGCGAAAAATTCCGTCATTCCTGGAGTAATGTTTCTACAATGACAAAAGTCCGTCTGGAAGATCACACCTATCTTTCCGAAGAACAGCGTAGTGCTTATGAACAGATGAAAGATGAAAAATCTGAGGAAAAGACGGCTGATACACACGATACAATCGAAATCGGAGACAGATTCCGCAACAGAATTACAGGAGATGTATGCGAGGTCGTTTCATTGACAGGTGCATTGCCGTATATCACGGATGACTGCACAGTTTCAAGGCAGAGCGGAGCATTTCAAATCACGGAAAATATCTCCTATAACAGACTTTTCAATGCCGATGTCTACGAATATCTTGGCAGAAACGATGTTCAGCACGAACAGCCTGATACAGAGCATACGGCTGAACTGCCTGAACCGAAAAATCTTTCTCAGCTAAAAAAGTCAATCAAGGAAGGCATGATGTTTGAAATTACAGACCATCTCCGTCCTGAATGCGTCGGAGAGCGACGAGTTGTCACAGGAGTTACAACTGTTGATTTCACATCACGCAAACTTGATGAAAACGGCGAACCTACGGGCAAAGACCTTCACATGGAGTTTGACCGTGCGAAAAACTGGAGCTTTGACGGTAAAGAAATGACTTCTCGCCTTGATAACGGCGATATGCTGATGAGCTTTCATTTTATTGACAGCCTTGAACGTACAAAAGAAGCTAAAATTGCCGAACCAAAAAATGCTGCACCTGAGCTTTCTGTTGGTGACTATCTTGAATATATGGGCAAGGAATACAAGATTGAAAGCCTTGATATGGGCAGTTTTATCACGCTGGCAGACACAGCACTGGAAGATGCTCCGAGAATCAGCTCCCGTGTAACATTTATCGCTGATGAGTTTATTAAAAGCGGTCAATACAAGGTAATTGAGGCGAAAACAGCAGATACTCCCGACAAAAGCGACAATTTCACCATTACGGATGATGCTCTCGGTGAGGGCGGTGCAAAGGCTAAATTCCGTGCAAATACCGATGCGATCAGAACGCTGAAAACGCTTGAACGTGAAAAGCGTCCTGCAACGGCTGAGGAAAAAGAAACCATGTCGAAATATGTTGGCTGGGGCGCAATTCCGCAGGCATTAGTCAGGCAGCCATAAAGTAACCCATTGTATTAAACATCGGACTTTGCAGTATAACCCTTATCAATAAACTTGTAGTAAATGTGAATATCA
>JAKSQT010000121.1 GCA_024403995.1 Ruminococcus sp. | reverse complement strand
CTTGACGCAGCAGATGCTGTGCATAGCTGCTTTTTCTCAGAAGGGGTTTTTAGAGATGCCCTTTAGAATACTATTTTTTGAATGGAGGTCTTGCAATTGAGTTTTTTCAAAAAGTTTTCCGCTGTTATGGCTGGTACATTTGCCCTCTCGGCACTCCCCTTTTCACCGCCTGCCGCATCAGCAGAAAGCAGCGAACAGATAAGCGCTGTATATGCCGATGAATACGGAGAAATAATCAGCGGTGCTGAATACACCATTATGTCACGGCGCAGCGGCAAATTCATCTCCGCCGCTTCCGACGGCAATGCAGAACAGTGGGAACGTGACACAAGCCGAGGTCAGACATGGAAGATCATCAGCACAGGCGGAGGAAAATGCTGTATTCTCTCAGCATCTCAGCCTTCTCTTGCTCTGACTGTTGAAAACGGTGACAACAGCAACGGCAATAACATTTTCCTTTCCGAATACAAAAATACCGCCGCACAGCATTTTATTCTGCACCGTACCGACGATGCATACTACATAACAGGCGAATGTTCGGGAAATGCCGCCCTCGATGTCTATGACCAGAGCTTTGAAAACGGCGCAAATCTCGACCAATGGGACTACTGGAGCGGCGAATGCCAGAAATTCTACATTAAACCTGTTGATAATAAATTCAGCTTCATAAGCGGCGACCTTAACATGGACTCAGTTCTTGATTTTACCGACCTCATTCTTATGAGAAAGGGATTTATCAGCGGATTTGACGAAACTATAGCAAAAATCGCCGACACAGACAACAGCGGCACTGTCAGCAGCAATGACCTCACGTTACTTTCGGAATATCTTCTCGGCAAGGATACAGATATGCAGACTTACTGTGAAATTCCATTTGAAAAGCCTGATATCGCTTACCTTTTCGCATACTTCCTCGGAAATGACCCGTCTCAGGAACAGCTTTCATATGCCGTAAGTCTTGACGGCTATAATTTCAAGGCGCTGAACAACGGAAAATCCGTCTGGAAATCAAGCGTCGGAACAGAATGCATACGTGACCCGTATATCTTCAAGGGCGAGGACGGTCTCTATCATCTTCTTGCTACTGACATGAAATCTTCCCTCGGCTGGAGCAGCAACCGCAATCTCATAAGTGCCAAGTCAACCGATCTCGTTCACTGGTTCGATGAATCGCTTATTGAAATTGCAAACAAGTACCAGAATATGATGAATGCCGACCGTGCATGGGCTCCGCAGGCTATATATGATTCCGAAAAACAGTCTTACATGATTTATTTTGCAGCAAGAGTTCCTAATCGTGACGACCGTACTATCATGTACTATGCATACAGCAAAGACCTGATGAAGCTTGATACCGAACCTGCACTGCTCTTTGCTCCGAAAAACGGCAATGATGCTATTGACTCTGATATCGTTTTCAGGGACGGCAAATACTATATGTACTACAAAAATGAGACGAACAAGAGAATCTATCTTGCCACATCTTCACACGCAAACGGTCCATACGAGGAGATAAAACAGGTCTCCGAGGGCGATATAGGCGTTGAAGGTCCGAATATCTATAATCTCATAGGTACTGACAAATGGCTTATGATGTCCGATGCCTACGGCGACGGCTACTACGTTATGCAGGAAACTTCCGACATGACCAACTTCAAGACCGTCAGCCGAAGCAGCTACAGCTTTGACTTCACTCCGAGACACGGCTATGTTATCCCGATAAACAGCGATCAGTATACTGCTCTCATCAACGCATTCCCGTCAGGCTCGCTTTCAGCCATAAATACCGGCATCAAGCCTGTTTCCGTGAATGTCAGCAGAAACGGAACTCTGAAAATGCCCGAAACCGTCACCGCACAGTACAGCAACGGTACTGCCGCAGAATTCGGCGTTGAATGGAACAGCGCTGACCTTGCCGCAGTAAACACATCTGTCAGCGGTACTTATACAGTACACGGCACTCTTAAAAACACATCGCCGCAGTATGCAAATCCTTTCATAACCGAACGTGCCGACCCGTATGTCGTTGACGGCAAAGACGGATATTTCTACTTCACAGCCTCATATCCCGCTTACGGCAGCGTTGACAAAGGCTATGACAGAATCATTCTCCGCAGAAGCAATACCGTTGCAGGGCTTGCCAATGCCGAGGAAAAAACTATCTGGAAGGCTCATTCAAGCGGTATACTCGCAAAGCATATCTGGGCACCTGAAATGCACAATATCAACGGCACATGGTATATGTTCTTTGCCGCCGGCGCAAGTACCGATATATGGGCAATTCGTCCGTATGTGCTGAAATGTGACGGTGACCCATACAACGGAAACTGGACGGAATGCGGTCAGATGCAGAGAGCATACGGCGACAACAGCGCATTCACAAGTTTCTCTCTTGATATGACATATTTTGAACATAACGGCAGACATTACGTGATATGGGCAGAAATTAAGGGTGACTCATCGCTTTTCATGGCTGAAATAAACCCGAATGAGCCGTGGAAGCTGACAACCGCACCGATACTTCTTACCAAGCCTGAATATAACTGGGAACTTGTCAACAACCGTGTCAATGAAGGTGCGGCTGTACTCCAGACTGACGACAAAGTTTATGTATTCTTCTCGGCATCGGGCACGGGTTCGGAATACTGCGTGGGCAGGCTTGAAGCTGATGCCAATGCAGACCTCATGAACGTATCAAGCTGGAAAAAGCTTTCATCCCCTGTTCTCCAGACAAGCGATCTCAACGGAGAATCAGGTCCCGGACATAACTGCTTTGTAACAGACGAAAACGGCGATCTCCTTATCGTCTACCATGCACGTCCTGCATCACATTCCTCTAAATCATGCGGAACATACAATTCCGATCCGCTCTATGACCCGTGCCGCCATACACGCATAAGACGTGTTGTTTTCGACGGAAACGGAACTCCGATAATCAATATGAAAGAAAACGCAGAAATTTCCCCCACATATAAAAATGTTACAGCTACCATAAATGTATTTTGATAAAAATAAGGCTGTGCCTTAACAACGATGCTCATATAGAAGTTTTACTCTTTATCGGGGCAAACCTTTCTGAGGAAAGGTTCTTCCCCGAACCCCTTTCCAAAGACTTTTAGTATTATGGCGTATTTGGTATAGGAC
>JAKSQT010000120.1 GCA_024403995.1 Ruminococcus sp. | reverse complement strand
ACGCTGCCGCCATCAAACTTGCCAAGTATCTCAAATTGTTCTTCACAGTGCGATGCAAGATAGGTTATGGGGACACCCATAATCTTATCAGTGTCGCAGGGAATCTCAGCAACAGTTTCAACATGAATCGCATCATAAGTATCGTATGTCGGATACGCTTCAGGAGTATAGTGTTTGTATAGATCAAGCGATTGGTGACGAATATCTATATCCATATTCGTAAACCAACAGATGTTGCCGAGCCTCCGCCATTTCTGACCGTCCTCGTCCTGTTTGTAATCAGTGTTCTTGGCTTCGTAGTAATCAGGCACTTTGAACCAGAAATGCCCTGCATTATATCCGAGCCACATCTTGTTCTCTCTGAAATAGTGAAATATCTCCTTAAACGTGATATGATTCATATTACCGAGGACAAGAAATTGCTTTCCACTCTCAGCGAGTAAGGGGATATACTCTTTCATCAGAGAAAATGGGGGATTCGTTACCACGATATCACACTCTGTCAGCAGAGCGATACACTCTTTGGAACGGAAATCACCGTCCTCATTCAGAAGCGTGAGGGCGTTTTTCTTATTTCTCAGAAGATATTCCACATCACTCAGATCAACTGTTGCATCGCCGTTTGCATCAGTGACCTCTGTTATCTCTATCTTGTATGGTTTCTTTCCCTCGCCTGCGAGATAAGTGATCTCCTCATCAGCAAACAAAGAAAGCTGAGTATAGGTGATAGGAGAAGTTGCATAACAAGTGGTTATCAGCTTTTTCAGTCCGAGAGCATTGAAATTCAAAGCAAAATACTTGAAGAAATTGCTCTCGTAGGGATCATCACAGTTACAGAGTACCGTCTTTCCCTTGAAATATTTCCTATAATGACGTAGTTCTTCCTCTATTGTGGATAGCTGCGTATAGAATTCATCAGTCTTTCCTGCCTTTGACATATGTAAATTGCTGTTGCCTGCCATACTGCACCTCCAAAAACTTGCGTTTTACGAAATTTCTAACTCTAAAACTTTCTAAATTTGAATTTATTATATCATAAATCGTCGAGATTTGCAAGAAATAATGGGTATAATTTTCTTGATAAGAAATTATTAGGAGTTATACAATGTTTGATTTTGGAGTAATGCTAAAGCAATTACGAAAGGAACGCAAATTAACACAAAAGAAGCTTGGCGATTTAATTGGGGTAACAGAGTCAACTGTCAGCAAATATGAAGCCAATATAATGCTTCCGCCGTTTGAAATACTGCGCTCTATTGCAAGTGTTTTCAATATTTCAATGGATACCCTCTGCGGTATGAAGCATCAGGGGACGCTCTCCACGCACGGACTGACCGAAGCACAGACAGAAACTGTCAAAGCCCTGGTCGATGCCTATCGTATCAAAAACGCTCAGACGGGCAGGCAGCTCACGCAGGAGCAGTTTGCTGTTCTGGGGAAAATCACAGCCGAGCTGACAAAATAAAGCCGAAGGACTCACGCAGAATCCTTCGGCTCGTTGTTTATGGGGTGATCACGGTATCATACATACACCATAGCCGCATACACAGGTTCTCTGACAATCAGGCGATCAATATTCTCCAAACCTCTTGCCTTTGCAAGATCACCGACCGCCACTGCTTTGAGATACTCGGTATCATTTTCGAGCATCATTCCGACCTGGCGTTCAATGGCTTCCGCTACGGAACGGTTGAGGTCAGTCAGGTAGCTGAGTATCGTACCGTCATTGACCAGCTTTTTCAGCCTTGCAGGACGGTACTCCGCCGAGTAGTGCAGATGATACTTGATGTGGTCGGAGCTGAACGTAGTAACGCTCGGCTCGGCATCGGCGGTGTTGTGGGTGATGGTCAGGGTATCGGTATCAAGCACCCATACGGGCTTGTTTTTGCCGCACACCTGTACCTTGTCTTTGCTTTTGATTATCATAAATAAACCTCCTGTTATTCCAGTCCCCACGATTTCTTTTTTCTGGTGGCGGACTGATGTACTTCCTGTTCACGCTGATTATGGATATGCTCCTGAGCCTGCTTGACCTCAGCGTATTTCTGCGGCTCCAAGCGTTTCAGCAGACTTACAAACTCCGTCAGCTCATCGACCTGGACTTGCAGAGCTGAATTGTCACGGCGAAGCTCCGAGCATTCTCCCGAAGTCTGTTTCAGACGCTGACGCACATCTTCCGTTTCTTTCAGGCTCCTGTCAAGTCGCTCACGGAGAGCATATATCGTATCGCCGGACTTGTGGGTGCTGTCACTGAGCTTCTTCACGATCTTGCTCAGACGCTGTGCCTTGGAGATGATCTCGTCCGAATGCTTCATGATAGACAGCTTACCATCAAGCAGACTTGTTAGTTCTCTGCAAAGCTGCTCACACTCGTCCTCGACCTGAAACTCCTTTTTATAGTCGGGAATGTAGTTGAGTATCGCCTTGACCTGTGCTGACTTTTCTTCGATCTGCTGATCGAGCTTTTTACTTTTCGAGCGTTTTTCAGAAAGCTCCGCTGCTGCCTGAGCATTCTGCTCCGCCAGCTCATCAGCCTGTCTGCGTTGCTCCTTGTATTCAGCAACTTCAAGTGTACCTCTGGACTTTTCAGGAATAGTCGGCTGAATATCATGTTCAAGGCAGATTTTTTTGAGTATTTCAACCTCAGATTCACGCCAACGGGCGATAGCATTTTTACCCTCACCAAATCCCATTTCTTTTAACGCCTGAGCAATACCGTTTTGAGTGTCCTGCCCACGCTTATAATGACCGACAGGAATGTAATCAATGTGCAGATGCGGAGTTGCTTCGTCCATGTGGAGAACAGCGTTGAAAACATAAAAATTTGGACTTCGTTTCTGAAAATCTGTCATGTATTCTTTCAAACATTCAGCGACCAATTCTGCATCTTCCGTGCCGACACCTGAATCATCACATTTGCCTATCTGTACGCAGACCTCATAAAAGCTTTTCTGGTCAAGAGCATTTACCTTGACCGTGCTGCATGGCTTGCAGCCGAAAAGATGTTCATAGTAGTTGGAAATTTTTCTGTCATTTCGCTTCTGCTTTGCATTGTAACGCTCAGTCGATTCAGCAAAAAGCTGTTCATACGCTTCCGCTATCGGTTGACGAATAAACGTCACGTTATTTTGCATTCGATTGCGGTCAACATTCTCCGCAA
>JAKSQT010000012.1 GCA_024403995.1 Ruminococcus sp. | reverse complement strand
GCGTCAAACCCTCTCGTAGTGCGAAAGCACGCCTTCGATGGCTTTTCTTGCATCTGCTGCACCTATCTGCTTTTTCTTACTCAAAACGGGTTTTTAGAGATGCCCTATAGTAGACAAATGAATGATTTTATGGTATAATTAATCAAAAACCTGATATTTTTTACAGTTCAATACTGTATTTTATACCATCGAAAGGATTCTTATTATGGAACAAAAACTTATCAAACCACCTGTGGAAATACGCTATGCTGATGAACTTGAAGCATTAAAATCCGCCGATACCGACAACAAAAAGCCGCAGAACTGGAAACTTTCCCCAAAAGCCGTAAGAACTTTCATTCTCGGCGGAAAAGTGCAGACTCCGAACGGTACTGTTGATATCCCAAAAAAATTCTACGGCAATGACGCCCTCGTCGAAAGATGCATCATAACCCTTGCAGGAAACCGTGGACTGATGCTTGTCGGTGAACCGGGTACTGCTAAAACTATGCTTTCGGAACTTCTCTCAGCCGCTTGCTGCGGTTCAAGCACGAATACCGTTCAGGGTACGGCAGGTACAACTGAGGATATGATAAAATACAGCTGGAACTATGCACTGCTCCTCTCAAAAGGTCCATGCCGTGAAGCACTTGTCCCCGCTCCCCTTCTTGTCGGAATGGAACAGGGAATTTTCGCCCGTTTCGAGGAAATCACCCGTACTCCTGCCGAAATTCAGGACAGCCTTATCTCTGTCATGAGCGACCAGATACTGAATATCCCTGAACTTGGCGATGACGGACTTGTTTTTGCACGCCCCGGCTTCAATATCATCGGTACTGCAAACACTCGTGATAAAGGCGTAAATGAAATGTCAGGCGCTCTGAAGCGACGCTTCAATTTTGAAACTGTCGAGCCTGTAAGGGATGTTCGTCTTGAAAAGGCTATTATTGTACGTGAAGCTGAAAACCTCGCCGCCGCAGGTCATATTGATATGCCTGTTGATACTGATGCAGCCGAGCTTCTTGCTGTTACTTACCATGAACTGCGTGAGGGCGTTACCGCAGAGGGTACTATCGTTGAAAAGCCTTCAGCCGTTATGAGTACAGCTGAGGCTGTTTCCGTTTTCTATCAGACTATCAGCCATTCATGGTACTATGGCAACGGAAAGACAGATATCGGCATTCTGACCGAAAATCTCCTCGGTGCAGTATGCAAGGAAAACAAAAATGACCTTGAAAAGCTGAAAGGCTATTTCAGAACAGCCGTTAAGGAAAAAAGCGCTAAGGTTGGTGGATTATGGAAAGAATACTCCGAGACAGCAAAGCTTCTGAAATAATTCCGTGCAGCTTTGACCAGCCGCTTCTGCTTTTTCCTGTCAGACATCACAGCCCTGTCTGCTCTTTTCAGCTTGTCAGAACGATAAAGGAATACAAGCCTGATATCATTCTCATTGAAGGTCCTGAAAATGCCAATGAGCTTATTCCGTCGCTTACCCATGAGGATACTCAGCTCCCTGCCGCTCTCTATTATTTCTACAAAGATACAAAAAAGCTTATCAATGATGAGGGCGGAGACTATAAATGCTACTATCCGTTTCTTAATTCTTCACCTGAATACAATGCCGTAAATGAAGCTAAAAAACTGGGGATTCCTGCAAAATTCATAGATCTCCCCTACTGTGAGATACTTATAAGCACATCAAGCGGCAAAGGTCTGCGCCAGAATGCCGAAAGGCACTCGTATGCCGATGATTCAGGTCTTATCCGCAGTCAGTTCTATAAAAAACTCTGCGAAAAAACAGGTCTTAGAAGTTTTGAGGAATTCTGGGAGAAATACTTTGAAATTCAGGGACTTCGCCTCAGTCCGCAGGATTTTATCAGACAGATGCATACATACTGTATTCTTTCACGTCAGGATGTCCCCGATGCCGAACTTGATGCAGATGGTACAAATGTACGTGAAAACCATATGGCTATGCGTATTTCAGAGGCTATGGAGCAGTTCGGAAAAGTTCTTTCCGTTACGGGAGGTTTCCACAGCATCGGCTTGCATACGCTTTTGCAGAATAAGAATTTCAAAGCACCAAAGCTCCATACAATTCCCGATACTTTGCAGGGCAGCTACCCTATGGCTTACTCATATGAAGCCGCTGACGCTCTGCATGGCTATGCTTCGGGCATGAGCTATCCATTTTTCTACGACTCGGTCTCAAAAAAGCTTTCCGAAAACGACAGTCCCGAAAATGTTTATAATGACCTCACTCTCGACCTTCTCGTAAAGACCTCAAAGGCATCTGCCAAAAAGGATATTGCCGTATCGACCGCAGATGTCTCGTCTGCACTCACTCTCATGCAGGGACTTGCCGCACTGAGAAATTCTCCTGAATGCGGTATGTTTGAGCTTATAGACGGCATCACAAGTACATTTATCAAGGGCGAAAAAACTGTTTCATCAGCAATGCCGCTTGATATACTGAAAACTATCGCTACAGGTGAAGCCGTCGGAAAGATCGGAGATAAACAGCACATTCCTCCCCTTATCACCGACTTTGAAAAAAATTGTGACAAGCTTGGAATCAAGCATACTTCCGTTGTACCGAAAACTCTTGATGTTCCGCTTTTTACTACACAGAAAGGCATGGAGCAGAGCCGTTTTCTTCATCGTATGGCTTTTCTCGGAACAGACTTTGCCAAACGCAAAAAAGGCCCTGACCTGCGGAATAACAAGGACAGGAGCCGTGTCCGTGAGGAATGGAGCTACAGACGCACACCAAATGTTGATGCCGCTCTTATTGACCATATGACCGACGGCTTTACAATTGAAGAAGCCTGTTCCTCATTTGCGGCAAAGAAAATGAAGACTGAACGCCGCTGTGACAATGCCGCTGATATCGCTGTTGACTGCTTTCTTATGGGTATTCCTCTCACTGAATCGGAATACGAACAGCTTGATCTTATTCTCGCAAACGACGGTGATTTCTTCTCGGCAGGCAGAGCACTTCATAAATTTGAAGTTCTTCACAGCCTCCGTCAGCTTTACAGCTTCGACGATGCAGGCGAACTGAATTACGTTGAAAGATGCTTTGACAAACTCATTTCTTCCCTGCCGTCAATGGCGGATGCTCCCCGTGAAAAAGCCGATGAATGCACTGATATCATGCGTGAGATGTTCTCTGTAGCTTCAAGGATACTTCCGGAAAAACTCTCTGTTTTTGAACAGTCTCTCCTCACCCTTGTTGAGGCAGCTGAAAAAGAACCGTCTGTTTTCGGCTCTGCTATGGGCATTCTCTATGCGATAGACCCCGACCGACGCAGTGATGCTGAAAACGCTATGGCAGGATTCCTTAAAGGTACTCCTGAAATTAAAAAGCTTGGTGCTGAATATCTGCGTGGACTTTTCAGCTCGGCAAGGGATATCGTACTCGCTGATGATACATTTTTGAATATGACCGATACCCTCATCACGGAAATGGAATATGACGATTTTATGGATATTCTTCCGTCAATGCGCCTTGCATTCGGATATTTCACGCCTGATGAAATACAGACACTTGCCGAATCTGCGGCAAAGATCAATAATTCAGATAAAAATGACATTCTTAACCAAAAGGGCATCGATGAAAAATTATTTGCATTCGGTGCAAAACTCGACACCGATATATTCAGTTTACTCGGAAAGGAGGCGCTGCTTTCATGAACAGCAATTCAGAAACTTCCGTTAACAGATGGAGGCTGATTCTCGGCAGTCTTTCCGACAAACAGCTCTCATTTTCAGGCGGTGAAAGAGAAGTGGCTTCGTTCATGGACATGGAGGAACTTCTTGACTACCTCTACAGCCGTTCTCAGGGCGATGATGTCCGCACGGACGGACGGAGCGGCAGTCTCAGTCCGTCAGTCATCTCAGCCGCCGAATGGATCACAAAAGTGCGTACTCTATTTCCGAAAAAAACTGCCGAGATCATGGAAAAACACGCACTTGATGAATTTCACATGACCGAACTGCTTACTGATAATGCTGTGCTGAAAAAAATCACGCCTGATATGGATCTGCTCAAAACAGTTCTCCAGCTTAAACATCTCATGAAAGGCGAGGTACTGGAAACAGCACGAAATATCGCACGTCAGGTCGCTGAAGAACTGCGGCAGAAACTCGAAAATGATGTTAAGCGCTCAATTCTCGGACGTATTGACAGAAACAGCTCCAGTCCCGTACATTCGGCAAGAAACCTTGATATTACCAAGACGATACGCCGAAATCTAAAGAATTTCGATACAGAATCGCAGAAGCTTATTCTGAAGGATATCTATTTCAGCAACCGTGTCAAAAAATACAATAACAAGCGTGTGATAATTGCGATCGACGAAAGCGGCTCAATGACAGGCTCTATTATCCACAGTGCTGTAATGGCTCAGATAATTGCAAGTCTGCCGTTTGCAGAGCTGAAACTTGTAATTTTTGATACAAGTGTGGTTGACCTCTCGGATTATGCCGATGATCCGGCACAAATTCTTATGAGCGTTCAGCTCGGAGGCGGTACGGATATCGGAAAAGCCGCTGCATACTGTGACCAGCTTATCGAAACGCCTTTGCAGACTGCTGTTATCATCGTCACTGACCTGTATGAGGGCGCATCCGAAAAATATCTGCTCAATACAAGCCGCAATATAATTACAAGCGGAGCAAAACTCAGCTTTCTGACTGCTCTTGATGAAGAGGCTAATCCTGCATTTGACCGTACTCTTGGTCAGAAGCTTGCGGATATGGGCGCATTTGTCGGCGCTATGACACCCGAACAGCTCGGCGATTACCTCGGCAGGATATTTAGCTGACGGTCAGGAGGTGTACTATGAATGAACTTTTAAAAGCAGTTGCGGCGGCTGATGAAGATTTTCTTGTCAGCCTCGCCAACAAAGGACTTTACAAACGTGCTGTCAAAGATATCGACGGTGTTGCTCCCGATATAAAAAATAACGGTGATACAGCAGAAATTTCTGTCGGCGGCGAGACAGTCACGCTGAAAACTCCGCTTACGGAATGCAAATGCTCATGCGTTTCACGTACCGTATGCAGACATATCTTATCGGCAATTCTGCTTATGAAAAGCACTGTTTCCGAATCTGCGTCAGTAACGGCTGACAATGAACGACCTGAACCGCAGTCAGAAACCAAAACAGAAAATAATCCCGAAAACAAACCTGAAACTACGCCCGAACCTGAAGATGTGACTGAAAAGCTCACTGCAAAACAAATAGAAAAAATCAATATCTGTGCTAAGCAGTCTCTTGCGGCACTTGAAGATATCCTGAAACACGGACTGGTTCGTGTTCCTGATGCTGAGGCTGAAAATCTTGAAGTCAATGCCGTCCGCTGTCATGCTCTGAAAATGGCTGATGCCGAACGTGCTGTCCGTGAACTCGGCGGCAAACTTGGTGACTGCATCGCAAGACGTGCTTCTTTCAGCATACGGATATTTACGGAAAAATTCTTTGACTGTGTGAAGCTTCTCAGCCGTCTTTCCGAAAGCAATATCACTGCCAATGAACTTGGTGTTTTCCGTCAGAAATATGATGCTTGCAATGACAAGCTGACCATTCTTCCAATCGGTCAGCGACAGGTCGCAGGCGGTGAATATGAGGGTGATATCTACTATTTTCTGAACATGGACGAAAATGCAAAGCAGCGCTTTCTTACTCTTTCCGACCTGCGCCCAGTGTTTTATGAGGTCTCCGAAAGACGGAGGACTGCCGTACAGAATGTTGTACCGTGGGGACTCGGCACTCCGCTTAAAAATATGATGCGGACGAAAATGGTTCTCGGAAATGCTAAGATCAACGGCGGAAAACTGTCATCTTCTCAGGAAACGTCGGTACTTGCACAGACTGCCGCAAAACTTGACTGTCCTGAACTCCACAGCATTATTATGGACGATTTTTCGGCTGCTACCGCTGAACTTTTCAGCCGTGAAGTACGCAGCGAGGCTGACAGGCTGTTCTTTATTCACCCGACCAAGGTCAATTCATCGGTATTTGACAAGTATACCCAGACTTTTCTCATGAACATCGAGGACTGCAATGGCAGAACGACTGACATCAAAGTGAAATACCGTGCCGAAACTAAAGAGTTTATTGAGACTCTTGAAAAAATCGGAAAAAAAATACTTGAAAATCAGGATACATACTTTGTCATGCTCGTTTCCGCATATACCGAAAACGGAAGGCTGAATTTCTTTCCTATTGAAGTCTATGATTTCATCACTCCTCAGCCGCATAAGGATTATATTCTGCCTGATGAATACAAATTTTCTGAGGAAGATGCATATTATGCGTATGCAATTCTCAGCACACTGAGCGATGTACGGAACAAAATTGAAATTACTCTCCAGTGCGGTCTGCAATCGGGCGGGATAAATGACAAAGAACTTGAAAATAAGCTGAATAACTGCGGTCTGAAAGGACTTGCAAAACTGACTGCGGAATTTATGTCTGCTGCTGAATCCTACCGTCACGGCGGCGAAAAAACTGCCGCAGACATTATCGTGCTGATGAGCGATATCCTCACCTACATCGCCGCCGCACAGAATAAACTTGAAATAATAACTGCAATGCAGTGAACGAAAGGATGATATATTATGATCTATACAAACGGCTCAAACAAATTCGACAAACTCTCAGAGGCTATGACAGGTCTCGGAATCGATGCTGAAACTATCGGCAATATCATTGCGTATATTGATACCGACAATGAACGTGACATCAAACTTCTTGACAAAATCAAGACCATTCCTGCAGGACAAACTTTTTTTTACAACAATGTTACATCTAATTTTTTTAATGCTGTCACTTCCGATATCAAGAAGAAAAGAGATGACGAGCTTACTCAGCGTTTTATCATTGCCTTGTACAAGCTGACAAGCAGTGATTGCTGCAATTATCTCAGAGGTGCTTATGATGATGCAAATACAAGGATAAAAGATGCTCTTATTTCAGAGTACGGCGAAGATGATGCACAGGTGCATATCCTCATAGCTTTGAAAGATACGAAATGTAAAAATACTGAACTTCTTTTAAAAGCGGCTGAAATTACAAGTAAAAAATCAGATTATTATTCAATTTTATTAAGCAGCAGAATTCTTCAGGAACAGCCGCTTCCAAAGGATAAAAAACGCCTTTCGGATGCCGCAGAAAAAGCTGTCAGAATTATTGAGGATTACTTCTCAAATCATAGTGTTGATATTTCAGGATATTATATTATCAATAATGACCTTGTTGCTGTCGGCGAAGGCTCATTTTTCTCCGAAAAGCTTAAAAAGCTGTTTGCTGATAATATAAAAAAAATTGATATTGACATTGTTACCCGATTCAGCTATCGTTCTTCGGACAGATTTCTCAATGCTGTCACAAACGTTCCCGGAATTGTCAATGCTGAATATATTACCGCTCTTGCACGGACTTGTCTTGACAAAAAAGAAGTTTTCAAAAGACTTGCCAGAGAATTTACTGATGATTACGTTTCTGCCATTACTGCAAGTGATGCACCGGACAAAATAAGAATTATGTATGATATTCTCAAAGCCGAAAAGCCGGAAATAAAAATCGACATTGAAAAGCAGCTCTCTGACATTAAAATGCAGATGGTCAATACTGTTGCCGCTAAGTTTGATGACAATGATGCTTCTGAGGCTGTCAGAAATTATCTTCTCGGAAAAACTACATTCAATGAGATATATCCGCTGATAAAGGATAAGAAAATCGGCTCATACCGCTGGAAAAACGGCAGTTCATACTGTTCTTCATACGGTTTTGATGAACTTATATTGCACAGTATATTCGTAACGCTTCTCTGTACAGACGATCCAAGCAGCAATACATCATATCATACAGGCATAAGTATGTCAAAAAAGGAAAGCAAGCTTATAGACACTATGATGAATGAAAAAATTCCTGCCGACGTTGTTCTTTATATGCTCGGCAATCTTATGGCAGGCTTCTATTCATACAGCATCAATGAGGAAATGAGCTTTGCTCTGAATGCTCTTGAAAAATATCCGAATATATTCTCGGATGTCAAGCCTGACGGATTCCCGCTTTATTCACGTTTAATTCTTATTGATGTCATCAGCAAAAATCCAAACAGAAACAAGGAACTTCTCCTCTCGCTCACTTCGGATACAAGCAAAGCCGTAAAAGAAAAACTTATCCCGATTATCGCAAATTCCAAATGGAATGACGAAATAGCCGCACTCCTTTCATCAAAAAAGAGCGCAATTCGTGAAACAGCTGTTTCAATAATCGAGAAAAAAGGCGCTGCTGATTTCAATGATGCCCTGAGCAAAGCTCTTGAAACAGAAAAATCCGATAAACTCAAAAACAGGATCGCCGTTCTGCTCGGTCAGAAAAATATTTCCAATGATACTGCTGCTGCGGCTTTATCAATTGAAGACGAAATAAAGAAACTTACCGGCGGAAATCGTGCAAAGAAGATAGACTGGGTATGGGAAGGCAAATACTCCCTTGTTCATCTAAAAGACGGTTCCGACGAGTCATCGGATATCCTGAAAAGTCTCATAATGTGCTATGCTCCGGAGGCTGGCATTGTCAATCCTATCGCAGAAAAATTCTCGGATATGCTGGATAAAAATGACCTTACCCGTTTTGCAAACGAACTTTTCGGCAAATGGGTCGAAGACGGTGCAGCCGCAAAAACAAAATGGGTACTCTATTTCTCAGGCGTTTACGGCGGCTCTGATATGATAGACAACCTCATGTACTATATCAAGTACTGGGCTGAAAATATGCGTAGTGCAATTGCTGCCGAAGCTGTTAAGGCACTTGCTCTCAACGGCAGTTCCGCCGCCCTTATGAACGTAGATAATATGTCACGTAAATTCAAGAACAAACAAGTTCGCTCAGCTGCAAACAATGCCCTTCTCTATGCCGCTGACCAGCTCGGAATTACCAAAGAGGAGCTTTCTGACAGAATCGTTCCTGACATGGGATTTGACGAAAAAATGTGCAGAGTATTTGACTACGGCAAGCGTCAGTTTAATGTATACCTCACGCCTGACCTTGAGATCGAAATATTCAACGGTGACAAGAAAGTTAAAAGTATGCCTAAACCGGGTGTTTCCGATGATGCTGAGATAGCCGAAAAATCATACAATGAATTCAAGGAAATGAAGAAGCAGATGAAAAATGTCGTTTCATCGCAGAAGGCACGTCTGGAATATGTTCTTATGTGTGACAGAAAATGGACTGCCGAAAACTGGAAAAAGCTTTTCGTAGCCAATCCTGTTATGCACTGCTTTGCTATCGGACTTATCTGGGGCACATACGAGGACGGCAAGCTTGTCACGACCTTCCGTTATCTCGATGACGGCTCATTCACCACTTCTGATGAAGATGAATTTGAACTTGACGAAAACGCTCTTATCGGTCTCGTTCATCCTATCGAACTTACAGAAGATGAACGCAGCACATGGTCTGAACAGCTTTCCGACTATGAGATAACACAGCCTTTCCCACAGCTTTCAAGAGAAATATTCACCGCAGATGACAAAGAACTTTCAAAGAATGAGATAGACAGATTTGACGGTGAAGAAATCGATAATCAGGCTCTCTGCGGAAGAATGACCAAATACGGCTGGGATAAAGGACAGGCTCAGGATGCAGGCTGGTTCATGGAATTTCTCCGCAAGGATATCTCAGGTCTTAAACGTAATCCTGACGGAACCTGTGAAAATCTCGGATATATCGCAGAGCTTTCATTCTCAGGCACATATATCGGCGTTTTTGAATACGGCTCGGAAGATGTTACTATTGAAAAACTCAAATTCTTCAAAGCCTCTGATTACAAAAATCCGATAAATATCGGAGATGTCAACAAACGCTATTTCAGCGAGATAATCCTCCAGCTTACCAACGTCATCGGCAAAAATGAGGAATAAAATACAGAATAACATGATCTGAAAAAAATCCCCTCGTAGCATAACGGCGGTACTCATATAGAAACTTTATGCTTATTATTGAGGGAAACCCTTTTGAAAAAGGGTTCTCCCTCAAACTCCCTTCCTAAAACTTTTAGGTGTTTTAGCGTATCTTATACAGGACATATGTCCTGTATAAGATACGCCATAATACTGAAAGTCTTTGGAAAGGGGTTCGGGGAAGAACCTTTCCTCAGAAAGGTTTGCCCCGATAAATAGTACAAACTTCTGTATGAGTACCGCCGTTAGCTACGAGGGGATTTTTTCAAATTCTGTTATGAGTTTTTGTCGACCTGATGGAATGTCTTGAGATTGCCGATCTTCTCGTTTCTCTCCTCAAGCACCTTTTCAACCTCTGACCATTCAAGTCCCTGATTAGCACAGAGCACCATTACATGGTAGAGAAGGTCATTTATCTCGTTTTTCAGCTCGTCGTTATCGCCGTTCTTTGCAGCAATAACAGTTTCAGTAGCTTCCTCGCCGACCTTCTTGCATATCTTGTCAACGCCCTTATCAAAAAGGTAACAGGTATAGGAATTTTCCTCTGCTGTACCTTCCTGATACTGCTTTTTTCTTGCCTTGATTACCTCAAAGATCTCTTCGTAAACTGTCATTTTTATTCTCCTTTTTCTTCTGTATTATACAGCTCGTTAAAGAAACAGCTGTATGAACCTGTATGACACGCAACGCCCGTCTGCTCCACGTTTACAAGCAGAGTATCATCATCACAGTCGCCGTATATCGATACGACCTTCTGGAGATGACCTGATGTTGCACCCTTGTTCCAGTATTCCTGCCTTGAACGGCTCCAGAACCATGTATAGCCTGTTTCAAGCGTTTTTTTCAGGCTTTCCTTGTTCATGTATGCCAGCATGAGTACTGTTTTCGTATTGACCTCATAACATATCGCAGGGATAAGTTCTCCCTTTACGAAAAATCTGTCAAGGTCATTTAAATCTACCTTTATCATTTTTACCTCCATATATCAGTTGTCTTCAATATATTCAACAGGCACAGCCTTAGTCAGCCATACTCCGTTTGCGGAAATGAAGAATTTTATGCCGTTCCGTGACATTTCTCCTGATCTTATCCTGAAAATATGCGGCTTTCCATGTCTTATGCCGACCTTGTGTGCAGTTTCAGTATCAGCCGAAAGATGCACATACAGTCTGCTTTTAGGTTTCAGTCCCTCTTTCAGAATTGAATCAACATATTTTTCGCCTGTTCCGTGATATAGAAATTCAGGCGGATTTTTTTCTTCAAGCTCAACATCGACCTGCACCGAATGTCCCTGATTTGCACGGATAAGAGTTTTGTCCTCATTAAAGCTGTATCGCTGCTTTTCATCTGTTCTGACAATTTCTTCAAGCACAGCCATGCTGATTTTCTGACCGCCGTTTCTGTTTATACCTTCAATAAGGCTGTCGACCTCAGCCCATCCGTGCTCATCAAGCTGAATACCTATAGTTTCAGGCTTATGGCGCAGTATCAGGCTGATAAACTTGCTCATATTTTTCAGATCAGTCATATCATCACCTCATGTCCAGAGAGATGTTATAAACATCGGAGATGCATCATCAGCCTTTTTGAAACCGCAGTTCTCATAGAAATGCAACTCATTGTTGTATGCAACGACTACTATTCTGAGGTAATCCTCATATTTTTTCTTCATCATATCAACAAGTGTTCTGCCAATTGTCATATCGTGATATTCAGGGTCAACAAGAAGATAATGAACATATGCCGTCATTATTCCGTCGTCCATGACACATATCATGCCGACAAGCTTATTTCCGTCCCATGCGCTTATAACTGTTGAAAAATTCTTCATAGCCACAGCAAGCTTGTCAGGAAAATGTCCCGATGACCATTCAACCGAAAGAAACAGTCTTTCAAGCTCCTGCGGCGTAAAATCATGCGTAAGTTTGTAATCTATCTCCATAATGATACCTCCTAAATCCACCACTCAGGCGTAATTTCGCCAAGTGTGACAGTTTTTCCGCTGCTCATATCAAGCATTATTTCTATATCTTTGTAGTTTTCAGGCATAAGCTGGACCATAAGCTCACGGCACGCACCACACGGAGCACCTGAACTTTCGTCAGGCAGTATCGCAAGCACTTTGTCTATTTCAGTTTCACCGTTTGTTATCATGTTGAAAACAGCATTTCTCTCGGCACATATTCCAAGCGTCGAACAGGTATCTATACATACGCCTGTATATATCTTTCCAGATTTAGAGAGTATTGCAGCACCTACTTCTCCGCAGGTGACATATTCTGAAATGCGTTTTTCATTCTGTACAGCTTTAGCAGCTTCGTATAATTCGTTCCATATCTTGTCCATGTTATTCACCTCATAATGCTCTCTGGACTCCGCTGTGTCGGCTTCGCCGTTTTATTAATAATTTTTTGTTTTTGTAACTTTGAAATATTTGCTGAATTCGGCAGTCCACATATCCATTTCCTCACCGATCTCAGTTTCATTGACTTCATTCATGATCAGCCAGACATTTTTACAGCCTGTTTTCGCCATTTCTGGAAGAAGCCATGAAAATCCCCATTCAACATCAGCCTTGTCATCTTCAAAGCCGTTCCTTGCATCAATAACGAAGTCACAGCCATATTTGCGGAGAAGTTCCAGAGCCGCAGTTGTTGGTTTGCGGTAGTTATCAAGTCTTGCCTCTTTTTTCCATGTCAGCAGAACTTTTCCGTCAGCCTCAATGTACTCAACATCGGCAAATTCAGATGTAAATTCAAGCATATCATCACTCCTCAAACAAATTTCTGAGCATTCTTTCAGGACTTTGCATAAACGCTCTGACCGTCTGAAAACATTCGGTCTGTTCATACGGTATTTCGGCAATTCCGTCGCTGTTCAGTTCATACACCAGCGCATTGGGATATGCAAGCAGAAGCGGCGAATGGGTAGCAATTATAAACTGACTTCCCTTCTCCGCAAGCTCATGCAGACGTATCATCAGCGACATCTGACGTGACGGCGAAAGTGCGGCTTCAGGCTCATCGAGTATATAAAATCCGTGAACCGTGAACCTGTTCATGAACAATGAGAAAAAACTCTCGCCGTGCGACTGGTCATGCAGGGATGTTCCGCCGTATGCTTTCAACACTTCCTTGTCCATTCCGGCGATATATGATGCCGCATTGTAAAAAGTCTCGGCACGCAGAAAAAAACCTGTTTTCGGGCGTTCGATCTCTCTTACCAGCTTCACCGCACTGTGCAGTGATGAATGCGTTTCCTCTGTTGAAAAGGAGAAATTCATTGAGCCGCCCTCAGGATTGAAACCGTATTTTACGGCTATTGCTTCAAGCAGAGTAGATTTTCCGCTTCCGTTTTCGCCTGAAAAAATTGTAACAGACCGGTCAAGCGGCAGTCCGCCCATATCGCATATCTGACGCACAGCGCCAAGACATCTGACGTATTCCTCGCACTGTGATAAATCGTTTATCTGAACACTGCGAATAAACATCAGCGGACAATTACACCCTTGCTGCGGCAGTAGTCCTTTACCTCGCCGACAGTCAGTTCCTTAAAGTGGAAAAGTGAAGCCGCAAGAGCCGCAGTAGCGCCTGTTTTCTCAAAGACCTCATAGAAATCGTTTATCTTTCCTGCGCCGCCGCTTGCGATGACAGGTATCGAGCAGTTATTGCACACAGCCTTCAGCATATCGATATCAAAGCCTTCCTTGGTGCCGTCGGCATCTATGGAATTAAGGCATATTTCGCCTGCACCGAGCTTTTCAATGGTATGCACCCAGTCAATAAGGTCAATGCCCATATCAACACGTCCGCCGTTTATATAAACAGTCCATTTCTGTTCGGCAATCTTCTTTGCATCAATTCCCACGCAGATACACTGACTGCCGAAAATATCAGCGCCATCCTTGATAAGCTGTGGATTTTTCACAGCCTGTGAGTTTACAGATACTTTATCTGCACCTGCACGGAGAGCCTCACGGATATCATCGACATTCTTTATTCCGCCTCCGACTGTAAGCGGTACAAAAACCTTTTTTGCAGTATCACGCACCACATCAAGGAATACACCTCTGCCCTCGAAAGATGCGGTTATATCGTAGAATACAAGTTCATCAGCGCCCTGTTTGTTGTACTCAGCAGCACATTCAACAGGATCACCGACATCACGTACTCCCTCAAAATTCACGCCTTTAACAACCTTGCCGTTTCTCACGTCAAGGCATGGTATTATTCTTTTTGCAAGCATTTTCAAGCTCCTTTTAGTCTTCTATTGCCTCATCATCATGTTCAAAATCTTCAAAATCGTCAAAGTCATCAAACGCATCCATGCCCTCGTTGACAATGACCTTCTTAATGCCCGAAACATTGTTGAAAGCTTTGAGAATGCCATGTATTGCGGCATTTTCGTTTCTGACATTACCGATATCGTGGTATATCTCTATCTTGCTGTCAGACTTTGAAACGCTGATATATCCTGCATAGTCATCGTCTTCGCCGCTTATTGAATCCTCAAATGCACCAATTGCCTTCTGAACCTCATCAAGTTTTGCATCTGTTACACCGTCAGTGAAGAAAATGCTGTAATTAAAGCATTCTCCGTCTATTCCGTCCATTGTTATCTCATAATTAAGTCCGAGTTTATCAAAACCCATTGCTTTTGCCAAGTCAAATCCCATAATGTTCACCTTACTTCTTTCATTTTATTTTGTCGGTCAAGCCGAGGGAAATAAAGATAGCCATCCGTAAATCATCGCAAGCTTGATTTACTGCTTCTTAGGTAGACTCTGCCTCCCTCGTACACCCCCCGCATGGGAGCGAGCTGCTCCCTTGCCCCCGCAGTATCGGCTTCGCCGTTTACTTTTTTCTTAATTCAGCGTATGCACCATAGTGGATAACATCAAATTCATCCGGTGCATTGTTTTCAAGCATTTTTTTGTGTTCAGCCTCCCATAAAGCTGTTTCACTCTCTGAAAGTGAAGCTCCTACGCCACGGCAGGCTTTCATTCGTCCGTTCCAGCTTTCCTGTGTGAACGGAACATTAAGTTTGTATTCCTCATGCGCTGCAAGTTCAAATTTGTCATTATAGCATTCAGGAATGAATATCGGATGTACTTTTTCGCCGCCTCCTGTCCAGTTCGGATTATATTTCAGCACAAGTTTCTCACTCATGCCTGCAATTTTATCCTCAAACGGCAGCCATGCCATATACAGAACGAGAATTTTTCCGTTTGGTTTCAGCATTCTGTAAAAGCAGTCCGCAACTTTTTCATGGTCAAAATACCAGAAACACTGGCAGGCTGTGATAACATCAAATGTCCCGTCAGGAAAGTCAAGCTTTTCAGTCGGAAGTGCATAATAATCAATATCCATGCCGTTTGAAAGCTGTTTTGCCTGTTCTATCTGATTTTCGGATATATCAGTTCCCGTCCATTTTGCACCGTAACGGTACATATTTCGTGGAATTACACCTGTTCCCGTACCGATATCAAGTACACGCTGACCGTCTTTGCATAAACCAAGTGCGAGTATTTTGTCATAAAATTCCTGCGGATAGATGTCACGGTATTTTGCATAATCTGCCGATGTTCTTCCCCAGTCAAATGCTTTTCCGTTGTCGATTTCGTTATTGATAATATTCATAGCCAACCGCCTATTTTCGTATTATTTTAATGAATACTCTATAGCTTCTTTAAGATCAAGTGTGCCTTTATAAATTGATTTTCCGCATATAGTTCCGTAGAGATTCATTTCCTTGCAGGCGATTATGTCATCCATTGTATGAACGCCGCCGCTTGCAACGATATTAGCTCTGCCCTCAGTTGCGTCGGCAAGCTTTTTTAGCTGTTCACGGTTAACGCCGCTGAGTGTGCCGTCCTTGGAAATATCGGTGAAAATGAAGTATTTCACGCCTGATTCTATCATCTTTTCCGCAAGGTCGATATAGTGAACGTCAGAGCTTTCAAGCCAGCCTTCTGTAGCGACCATTTCGTTCATGGCATCTATCCCAACAACGATTTTTTCGCTTCCGAACTTTTCAACAGCTTCACGCACAAGCTTTGGATTTTTCAGCGCAACAGAGCCGAGAATTACTCTTGTGATGCCCATATCCAGATATTCCTGAATGGTTTCAAGACTGCGTATACCGCCGCCAAGCTCAACTTTCAGATTAGTCTTTTCGGCAACGTCAGTATAAATTTTTGTATTGACAGGTCTGCCCTCTTTTGCGCCGTCAAGGTCTACCATGTGTATCCATTCAGCACCTGCCGCCTCGAAGCTTTTTGCTGTTTCGAGGTAGTCTGATGCCACTTTTTCAACTGTGTTGAAATCGCCCTTGAAAAGACGTACACAGTTACCGTCTTTTATGTCGATTGCAGGAAATATTAACATATTATTCCTCCTTGTTTATATCATTATTTTCTGTCATTTCATATCCGTCTTTATTGCTGTTTTCTGTCATCTCGCTGTTGTCCGTCATGCGGCTTTTTTCCTCCCCTTAACGACACCTTCATGATATTTAACCATGGACACTATAAATATTATGAAATAAATAAACATCCATGGAGCCAGTAATATATACCAGCCAATGCCGTGAGTAGGCTGAAATATTTGCGGTGTTAATCTTGCTGTTATTTTCTCTATGGCACTTAATATAAAAACAAGTGCAAATCCGTTTATCAAAAAGCATCTGAAGAACAGCGTTGCCGGCAAGATCTGCGGAAATTTGCGCTTTGCCAGACTGTACATAATTATCTGCACGTATATCGGTGCAGTAAAACTCAAAAATGTTATGATATATGATAATATTCCCCAAAAATTCTTCATTAAATTTATCCCCTTATCTGTTGTTCTGTATCGGTTTATATCAGACTGCCAAAGCTTTTTAAAATTTTCAGTCCGGTTTCGCCGCTCTTTTCAGGGTGGAACTGTGCTCCGTAAACGTATTTTCCGTTGTATACCAGTGCAGGAACACGTCCGCCGTATCCGCTGTATGCGGCAATATTGCTGTCTGCACAGTCAGCCTTGTAGGAGTGTACGAAATAAACATACTCATTATCCCCTATATTTTCAAGCAGAGGACATTCATTCAGCTTTTCAAGCTTATTCCAGCCCATATGCGGGATTATGAGGTCAGGTTCTTCCATTTTTATTACAGAACCGCCGATAAGTCCGAGACCGTCAGTCTCCTCAAACTCATAGCCTTTTTCAAAAATGAGCTGCATTCCGAGACATATGCCTAAAAACGGCTTTTTCTCAGCCTCAGCCTTTATCGTATCAACAAGCCCCGTAGCCTCAAGCTTTTTCATTGCGGCAGGAAATGCGCCTACACCGGGAAGTATCACCGCATCAGCCGAAATTACCGATTCCTTGTCCGAAACCAATCTGCTTTCAAGTCCGAGATAATCCAGTGCATTTTTCACGCTGAAAATATTGCCTGCGCCGTAATCAATAATTGCAATCATTACAGTACTCCTTTCGTGGAGAGTGTTGAACCGTCAGCATTTAGTGTAACTGCGGTTTTCAGTGCATGGGCAACAGCCTTATATACAGCCTCTGCCTTATGGTGGTCATTGCTGCCGTACAGAAGGTTGATATGCAGTGTCATGCCCGAATTAAAGGCAAATGCACGGAAAAACTCCTCGGTCATGCAGAGGTCATAATTTCCGCAGGACTGATTTGTAAATTCGCAGTTGAACACAAGAAACGGTCTGTTGCTGAGGTCAAGGCTTGCCATTGCAAGTGACTCATCCATCGGGATATATGCCGTACCATAGCGTACAATTCCCGATTTTGCGCCAAGTGCCTGATCAAGAGCCTTACCGAGGGCAATGCCTGTATCCTCAATCGTGTGGTGGCAGTCAACATGGAGATCGCCTGTTACCTTGATATCCATGCTTATTCCGCTGTGAACGGAAAGCGCTGTGAGCATATGGTCAAAAAATCCCACGCCTGTTGAAATATCAGCCGTCCCCTTTCCGTCAAGTGCAACGGTGACTTTTATCTGTGTTTCCTTTGTATTTCGCTCGATAGTACCTGTTCTCATAAAATTACCTCACTGATAGAACCTGTCAAGAACTGCGATAAACTGAGCATTTTCCTCAGCAGTACCGGCAGTTATCCTGAGATAGCCGTTGAATTTTCTGACTGCGATGGAATTTTCAAGCATAAACTCATAAATTTTCTGATAATCGTCAGTCTTTATGTACACAAAATTAGTGCAAGGCTCATAAACCTTTTCAAAACAGCCGTATTTCTTGTCAACTGCAAGAATATCGCTGTAAAGCTGCTTCGTATTCTGGATTATAGTATTGCGGCAATCTGTAAGATACTGCTTTTCCGAAAGAATCTCCGCAACTATAGTCTGTGCGACTGAATCATTGTTATAAGGCGATTTAGCGGCTCTCATAGCTGTTGTCACGGTCTTGTTCGATACAGCAAATCCAAATCTTACAGCGGCAAGTCCTATAGCCTTTGAACAGGTTTTCAGGATTATCAGGTTGTCATATTTATCAGCCTCATCAAGAAGTGACTGATTCCAGAAGTCCATATATGCCTCGTCAAGTATCACGAGACAATCGCTGAGAGACTTGATAATTTTTCTCACATCATCCCTGCAAAGTCCGAGAGATGTCGGGTTGCACGGGTTAGAGAAAATAAGTCCCCTCGCATTTTTTTCCTTACAGAAAGCAATAAGCTTATCTGCATTTATTGAAAGGTCAGACTCTTTCTGGTATGTTTCAACATTCAGCTCATAAAGCTGTGCATAGAAGCCGTACATTGAAAAGTCATTTGATACATTTACAATTGTATCTCCCGATTCAAAAAAGCAACTTGAAATAACGCTGATAAGCTCATCAGAACCGTTTCCCGCAGTTACAAGCTCAGGAGAAACGCCGTATAATGCTGAAAATGCATTCACAGGCTCTGATGCGATACAGTCAGGGTATCTGTTGAAATCAAGTGCAGAAATTCTTTTGCATATCTTCTCTTTGAGCTGTTCATTGAGATTGAAACAGCTCTCATTTGCATCGAGTCTGATCTTATATGTACCTGTGATCGGTTCATACGGCACTAAATCGATCAGCTTTTTATTCAGTTTATATCCCATTTTTTATCCTTTCTCAGCTTTAAGAAAAACCAGTTCACCATCAATGATACGGTTTTCTTCACGCCATTTCTTCATTTCAGAGCTTCGTGGGAATCTGACATATTTCTTAAATTCATCATCACAGACACCATTTTTGCGGAAATTTATTCTTCCCTGCCGAAGTGTCATCAAATGATTTGCTCTTGACGGTATATCAATAATATCACTGCCGTCATAGCTGTCGCTTTCAGAGTTATTGTAAATAAATACTGACGATGTCCCGGTCTTTACTTCAATGTCATCAAAGAGAATATACAGATCATCTTCCCAGAAGCATATCGGACATATATCAAATTCTCCCCTTACGTCTACTGTGCGGTAACCGCAGCATAAGCACCGGAATTTCTTCATATATGCTCCTTTCTAAAAACACCTATAGGGCGGTCAATTTCAGCCGCCCTACAACAATATATTATTATTCAAATCTTACCTTGATAGCATTTGCGTGTGCAGTAAGTCCTTCTCTTTCAGCAATGAGAACGATATCGTCCTTTGCCTCACGCAGAGCATCTTCGGTATAATATGTATATGCAGTACGCTTTGTAAAGCTTGCCACGCCAAGAGGCGAGAAGAAACGTGCTGTACCGCTTGTCGGCAGAACGTGGTTAGGGCCTGCAAAATAGTCTCCGAGAGGCTCTGAAGCGTAGTGACCAAGGAAAATAGAACCTGCATTGTCAAGACTTCCAAGAAGCTCAAACGGATTTTCCATGAGTACTTCAAGGTGCTCAGGAGCAATTGCATTTGCCAGTTCTACGCACTTCTGACGGCTGTCTGCAATTATTATTGCGCCGTAGTCATCAAGTGACTTTTCGATGATAGCCTTTCTTGAAAGATACTCTTTCTGACGTTCTATTTCCTTAATGGTATCATCTGCAAGCTTTTCGCTTGTAGTTACCATAATTGCAGATGCAAGAACATCATGCTCTGCCTGTGACATAAGGTCAGCCGCAGCAAACTTCGGATTTGCAGTTTCATCGGCAATAACAAGAATCTCACTCGGACCTGCGATCATATCGATATCAACAACGCCATAGAGCAGTTTCTTTGCGGTTGCAACATAGATATTTCCAGGGCCTACGATCTTATCGCACTTCGGTATCTCCTCAGTACCATATGCAAGAGCCGCAATTGCCTGTGCGCCGCCTGAAAGAAATACTCTGTCAACTCCGCAGAGACCTGCCGCAACGAGGATATCCTTATTAGGTGTACCGTCTTTAAGAGGCGGAGTTACCATGATGATCTCCTTAACGCCTGCGATCTTTGCAGGGATAGCATTCATAAGTACGCTTGAAGGATATGCAGCCGTACCGCCCGGAACATAAAGACCAACTCTTTCAAGTCCACGAATTCTCTGTCCGAGAATTACGCCGTTTTCCTTTGGAGAGATAAAGCTCTGTTCAACCTGTTTGTGGTGGAAATCGGATATATTTTCAATTGCATTGAGAAGTGCATTGACAAAACTCTCATCAGCCTCAGAGAGTGCATCATTGATGACCTCTCTCGGAACTTCGTAATACTGCGGAAGGTTTCCGTCAAATTTGAGAGTATAGTTCTTTACAGCCTCATCGCCGCCGTTTTTTACTGTATCGATAATTTCAGTTACAACTGCTTCAACTTTTTTATTTGTCTCGCCGCTTCTCTTTTTAAGTTCGCTGAGAAATGCAGCTTCATCTTTACCGTTTGCAAAAATTTTCTTCATCAAAGATTCTCCTCTATAAGATTGATAAGTCCCTCAATTTCTGCCTGTCTCATTTTTAAGCTTACCGTGTTTGCGATAAGTCTTGCAGAAATCGGTGCAACGTCCTCGATAACTTCAAGTCCGTTTTCTTTGAGCGTAGTGCCTGTTTCAACTATGTCAACGATTCCGTCGGCAAGTTCAAGCAGAGGTGCAAGCTCAACTGAGCCTTCTATTTTGATTATTTCAGTATCCATACCCTTTTTCTCAAAAAAGCTTCTTGATACATTCGGGTATTTTGTGGCAATAGTCTTGATGCCGTAGCCGCTGTAGAAATCGTAGCCCTTCTTTGTGGCAAGAGCAAATTTGCACTTTCCGAAACCGAGGTCAACAAGCTCATAGAACTTGCCCTTCATCTCCATGATAGTATCCTTGCCGACTACGCCCATATCGCATACGCCGTGTTCAACATATGTGATTACATCGTTTGCCTTTGCAAGAACGACTTCAAGATTTCCGTCAGGAACAGGAAGAATGAGCTTTCTGCCCTTTTCACGTACTGCTGTACAGTCAAATCCGAGCTTTTCAAGAAGTCCGACTGTATCTTTTTCAAGTCTGCCCTTAGTGAGCGCTATTCTGATAGGCTTATTCATTCTGTGACCTCCCCGTTTTCGCTGTCAACCACAACAACTCTTGCGATTTTCTTTTCAATTGCATATTCCCTTACACTTTCAAGGTCGTCAAAAAGCGCATTTTCAACAACAAGTCCCTGTTCACGGAGAGCCTGTGCTGCCTTCAGTGCGGCAACCTCAAATCCCTGTTCAGCATATACAATGGCATCTATTTCCTGATTTGCAGGGAATACGCCGTTCTTGATGATGACCTTTTCAATGCCGTTGACATTTACTGCAAAACCTACCGCAGGAACGTCATAGCCGAATTCAGAGATAAGCTTGTCATAGCGTCCGCCTGAGATAACTTCCTCGCCGTGTCCCTGTAAATAGCCTTTTATGATAAGGCCTGTATAGTAGTCTGTCTTGTTTACGAGACCGAGGTCAACTGTAATTGTACCGTCATTGCCGCATATCTCGGAAATGTCAGTATATATCTCACGAAGTTCTTCAAGAAGTGCAGAAACATTATCGTCAGCGATAAGTTCATCAGCCTTTTCAAAAACTTCCTCGCCGCCGAAAAGTGCAGGCAGCTTTTTCAGTGCATTAGTAACAGGGCTGTTGCCGAATGTATCAAGGAAATCATTGAGCGCAGGGAAATTCTTGTTTTCGATGAGTTTTCTGATCTTCTCCTTTTCCTTGTCAGTAGCTTCAAGACGGCTCACAAGCTCCTTGAAAACGCCGATATGACCGAGTTCGATTGAAAACTCCATGCCGAATGCCCTGAGAGAATCAACAGCTGTTGAAATAACTTCAAGGTCAGCCATTTTCTGCTGTGAACCGATAAGCTCGATACCAGTCTGCACTATCTCGTCACTTCTGCCCTTGAGTGCAGGCTCTGTACGGTAAACTGTCTGGTTATAGCATAATTTCAGCGGAAGATCAGCCTCTCTGAGTCTTGTAGCCACAACTCTTGCAATAGGCATTGTAGAATCAGGTCTCATAACAAGCAGTCTGCCCTTGTTGTCAGTGAGTTTATAGAGATTTTCCTGCGGAAAGTACTGTGAATTCAGGTTGAAAACATCAAAGAATTCCAGTCCCGGAGTTATCATTTCGCTGTAGCCTCTCTTTTTGAAAAGTTCGAGAAGCGTATTTTCTATATTTCGTCTGATTGTACACTCACCGAAAAGCAGATCCTTTGTGCCTTCGGGAGTTATAAGATCATAATTTCGCATAATTACCTCCATTTATATAAATCGTTTTGCAACATCACTTTAGCCTGCTAACATGATAATATGATAGCATATTACTAAAACAAAGTCAAGTTAAAAGAACGACATTTGCGTAGATTCGGGCAAATCACCAAATGCCCCTATACTTTTCAACATATCAATTGTAGTTTTTGACGCTCCGCTTTCCTGTTGGAACTCCTCAACCGACATAAATCCGCCTTTCTGTACGGCATCATAAATACCCATAGCGGCATTCTCACCAACGCCTGACATAGCAGAAAACGGTATTCTCAGCTTGCCGTCCTCAACGAGATAGTCCTTTGCATGGGATCTGAACAGGTCTATCGGCAGGAATTCATAGCCTCTTGACAGCATCTCATTTGTGATAAGAAGAATATCATAAAGGTCGCTTTCCTTTTTGGAGCGGTCATTTCCAAGTGCTTTAAGCTCCTCAATTCTTGCCCTTACAGCAGCTTTTCCCTTGACTGCAAGCTCTGCGTCAAAATCCTCGCCACGAACTGAAAAATAGGTAGCATAGTATTCAAGCGGCATATGAAGCTTGAACCATCCCAGTTTGATAGCCGCAATAACATACGCAGCGGCATGAGCTTTCGGGAACATATACTTTATCTTCAGACAGCTGTCAATGTACCACTGCGGCACATTATGGTCAAGAAGCATCTGGATTATCTCAGGCGTGAACTGCTTTGGCGCTTTTCCCTTACGAGTCCACTCCATGATCTGGAATGCCATTTTCGGCTCAACGCCTTTATACAGCAAATAAGTCATGATACTGTCACGGGTACCGATAACTTCTGAAATCGTACAAGTGCCCTGATCGATGAGGTCTTTCGCATTGCCGAGCCATACGTCAGTACCGTGCGAAAGTCCCGATATCTGCAAAAAGTCGCTGAATTTCGTAGGCTTTGCATCAAGCAGCATCTGGATAGTGAAACCTGTTCCCATTTCAGGGATACCGAGACTTCCCGTCTTGCAGTATATCTCCTCCGGCGTAACTCCCAGAACATCGCAGTTTGTACACATTCTTATAACGTCAGGATCAGATGTCGGAACGTCCTTTATCTTCTTGCCCGTCAGGTCTTCAAGGTGCTTATAGAGCGTAGGTACAACGTGTCCGAGCTCATCAAGCTTCAATATGGTATCATGGAGCGAGTTGAACGTGAAATGTGTGGTGATGATCTCAGAATCGGCAGTATCCGCAGGATGCTGAACAGGTGTAAAATCGTATACATCATAGTCCGACGGAACAACGACCATTCCTCCCGGGTGCTGACCTGTTGTTCGCTTGATGCCTGTACAGCCTATGGAAAGTCGTGTCATTTCGGCATTGTTAAGCGTGATTCCGTTATCCTCACAGTATTTTTTTACATAGCCGTAAGCCGTCTTTTCAGCGACAACGGATATCGTTCCTGCCTTGAAAACGTTGGTCTTGCCGAACAGCTTTTCGGTATATCTGTGAGCCCAGAACTGATATTCATCGGAGAAATTCAGGTCGATATCAGGGGCTTTGTCGCCGTCAAAGCCGAGGAAGGTCTCGAATGGGATATCGTGTCCCTCACGCATCATATCCGTTCCGCAGTCAGGACAGTTTTTCTGCGGCAGGTCAAAGCCTGAACCGTAAACACCGTCAAGGAGAAATTCGCTGTGCTTGCATTTCGGACAGACATAATGCGGCGGAAGCGGATTTACCTCCGAAATTCCAGCCATAGAAGCTACGAATGATGAACCAACAGAACCTCGTGAACCAACAAGATAGCCGTTATCAACAGAGTTCCATACAAGCTTCTGGGCAATGATATAAAGTACCGAAAATCCGTGTTTTATGATAGACGAAAGCTCTCTGTCAAGACGTTTTTCAACTATTTCAGGCAGCGGATTTCCGTATATCTCATATGCTTTGTCATGGGTTATCTTAACAAGTTCCTCCTCAGCGCCGTCGATGGTAGGAGTAAACGTGCCCTTCGGAATCGGGCGTACCTCCTCTATCATGTCAGCTATGGCGTTGGTATTTGTGATAACTACCTCACGAGCCTTGTCCTCGCCGAGATAAGCAAATTCCTGCATCATCTCCTCGGTAGTTCTCAGATAGAGCGGAGCCTGATTTTCAATATCCTTGAAGCCCATGCTGGCAAGGATTATTTTACGGTATATAGCATCTTTCGGGTCAATAAAGTGAACATCACAAGTCGCACATACAGGTATGCCGAGCTTGTCACCGAGTGCAATTATCCGTCTGTTGTAGTCACGAAGCTCCTCATCGTCCTGTGCCGTACCCTCACGAACCATAAATTCGTTATTGGCGATAGGCTGAATTTCAAGATAATCATAGAATTTTGCAAGGTTTTCGATATGCTCCTCGGAATCCCTTATCACCATTGCCTGAAAGAGTTCGCCTGCCTCACAGGCACTTCCGAAGATAAGTCCCTCACGGTGCGCCTGAAGAACAGTTTTCGGGATAAGCGGCTTTTTATAGAAGTAGTCAAGGTTGCTGTATGAAACGAGCTTATAGAGATTTTTCAGTCCTGCCTGATTGCGGACGAGAATTATCTGGTGGTAGGATTTCAGCTTCTTTACGTCTATCTCGCCTGCCTTGAAATTCAGCTCATCAAGGGTTTTGAGCTGTTTATCGCTGACAAGCCTGCCTACAAGTTCAATGTATATCTTGGCAAGCATGAGAGCATCATCAGATGCACGATGATGGTCAAATTTGCCGAGTTTAAGCTGTTTTGCCACGAGATTCAGCTTATGTCTGCCCATTTCGGGAAGCATAGTTTGACAGAGAATAAGAGTATCTATCCAGTTATACTTAAAATCTATCCCCTGACGCTTGCAGACCTCATTGATGAAAGTCGTATCAAAATTTGCGTTATGTGCAACAAGCACAGGATCATCGCCGCAGAATTCCATAAACATCTCAACGGCTTCCTTTTCCTCAGGGGCATCTTTTACATCGTCATCGCTGATGCCTGTAAGTTCTGTTATCTCCTCGGGAATGTGCTTTTTCGGGTTGACTTTGGTGTTGAAGCTGTCAACTACCTGCAAATTTTTCAGCTTTACCGCACCAATCTCTGTAAGGCGGTCAGTTGAAAAATTCAGACCTGTTGTCTCAACGTCAAAAATGATAATTTCATCATTTATACTGCGGCTGTCGGGATTTTTCAGGATAAGCTGCTTATCCATATCGTTGACAACGTAAGCCTCCATGCCGTAAATAACCTTAAAGTTCTTCGGCATATTGTACATACAGTCAGGAAAAGCCTGAACACAGCCGTGATCGGTTATCGCCATAGCCTGATGTCCCCATTCTGCCGCTCTGTTGATAAGTGTTACAGGATCGGTCACCGCGTCCATTGCCGACATATTCGTATGACAGTGCAGTTCTACACGCTTTTCGGGATAATTGTCCATCTTCGGAATACGCTTTACCTTTATGAGAGAATTTGCCGATATTACGATATCTCTTGCATACTGATCATAATCGAGCTTGCCTGAAACCAGAAGCGTTGTGCCGTTCTTTATGGAGGACAGCTTCATCTCCTCAATTTCAGCGTTTGTGCCGAATATCTTGATCTTGAGCGAGCCGCTGTAATCGGTTATATCGAAAGTTGCAACGGACTTCTCGTTACGCAGTTCCTTTATCTCAGAGGCAAACACATCGCCGACAACTACGAGTTTTTCGCCCATTCTCGGTATTGCATCGCATATCGGCACAGGCTTTTCACGAATCGCCCTGCCCTTTATTACCTCAGCAGATTCAGGGTCAAACTCCTTATCAAGAGCCGTCACATCAATTGAAGCCGTAGGCATAACGTTCTGTATTTCCTCACGCTGTTTCTCCTCGGCAGTCTTTTCCGGAATGAGCTGACTGCTGTAATCAGGCATTTCAGCCTCACGAGTTTCAACAAGCTTGTCATATTCCTCATCTGAAACGGAAGAATCACCTGTCAGGGTAATTTCAGTTTTCAAGCCGAACTGATTATAAATAAGGCGTGAAAAACGTCCGCAGAAATCAAATTTATTCAGAATATCAAGACCGCCGTGAACGATGGAGATATCGATTCTGCCCTCCGACATCCTTACATCAGCATCATCAAGAAAGCCGTTCACTACCGACACATCACGTTTAAGGAGTTTCAGCAGCTCATGATAGCAGTCCATTCCGAAAATTTCAGAAGGATAACGGCATGACAGCCGCATTTTTTCAACCTGAAAAACTTCTTCAACTGTCTTTTCAAAAAGGAAGATATCCTCGCTCGGAACAAGCTTCTCATAGTTGGCATAGAATGTGATATGATCAAGCTTGTCGGAATAAGTCAGCCTGAATATTTCTCCGCACCTGATGCTGTCAGGTATTTCGGTATTGTATTCTTTAAGGAATTCAGCTAAATTTATGTTCATTCTTAAAGCTTGTCAACCTCCGCAAGAAGCTCGCTGACAATTTCCTCCTCTTTGATTTTTCTCTGAGAACCGTCTTTTCTGAAGATCACAGCACAGCCGTCGCCGCCTGCAATTCCGACATCAGCTTCACGAGCTTCTCCGGGACCGTTCACGATACAGCCCATAACTGCAACGGTGATATCCTTATCCATATCCTTTACGGCTTCCTCCACCATTTTTGCAGCCTTTACAAGGTCGATACGTGTTCTGCCGCAGGTCGGACAAGATACTATCTTAACGCCGCCACGCTTTCCGATAGCTTTCAGGATATCCTTTGCGGCGGCAATTTCACGAATCGGATCATCTGTAAGTGAGACACGGATAGTCTCGCCTATTCCGTCACAGAGAAGTGAACCGATACCCACAGATGACTTGATAAGCCCCATACGCTCCGTACCAGCCTCTGTGACTCCGAGATGGAGCGGATAATTACACTTTTCAGCCGCAAGTCTGTATGAGGCTATCATTCTGTTTACGTCTGATGATTTGATAGAGATAACAATGTCGTCAAAGTCGAAATGTTCAAGCATTGCGGCATGAGTCATGGCGCTTTCGACCAGAGCTTCCGGAGTTGGTGAGCCGTATTTTGCAAGTATCTCCTTTTCAAGCGAACCCGAATTAACGCCTATTCTTATAGGCAGATTTCTTGCACGGCAGGCATCAACGACCTGTTTTACCCTGTCCATGCCGCCGATATTTCCGGGATTTATGCGAATCTTGTCAACACCTGCCGCAGCAGCTTCAATAGCAAGCCTGTAGTCAAAGTGAATGTCGGCAACGAGCGGAATGCTGACTGCCTCCTTTATCGCAGGAATAAGCTTAACAGCCTCCATATCAGGAATTGCCGCACGAATTATCTCACAGCCTGCCTTTTCAAGCTCAACAGCCTGTTTTACGCTTCCTTCGATATCATCTGAACGTGCATTCAGCATTGACTGTATGTAGATGTGCTTTCCGTCAAGGACGCAGTCCCCGACTTTTACAGCTTTGACGTTTCTCATTGTTATCTCCCTTTCACAGAGTTATTTTCATTCCGTCAACTGAAACTTCAACATTTTCAAATATCTGTTTCAGTTCATTTTCATATTCCGCAGGCTCTTTTTCCGCAGGGCTGTAATGTGTCAGCCACAGTCTCTTTGCGCCTGCCCTTGAAGCAAGGTCACAGGCATCCTGCATGAGCATATGTCCTTTTTCATTCATGGACTGCTTTTTGTCGGCTGAACCGTACATACCCTCGCAGATGAAAAGATCGGCATTTTCTGCAAATCCGACTATTTCATCAAGCGGCAGAGAATCGGTAGTATATGTCACCTTCAGGGCGTTTCTTGCCTCATTAGTCACCTGTCCTGTAGTAACGACCGTGCCGTCATCAAGAGTTACGCTTTCGCCTGAATGAAGCTTTTTCCAGAACTGCACCGGAACACCGAGTGCCTTAGCCTTATCAGGCGCAAACACAGGTTTCTGAGTCAGTTCAAGATTATATCCGATACATTCAACGCTGTGTTTCAGCGGAATGGTAGTAATAGTCAGCATCTCGTCTATTTTATCTGCCTTGAAGCTTACGCTCTCGTTGTCAGGCAGAGTATGCAGTACCACCTCATATGGCAGATATCCGCATACAGACATAAGCGATTTTATGGTATCCACGCAGCTTTCAGGAATATACACGTCAAGCGGTTCAGTGCGTGAACAATTGCCTATTGAAAGCAGAAGTCCCGGAAGTCCCGTAACGTGGTCAGCGTGGCAGTGTGTAATGAAAAGCATCTCTATTTTGCTCATTTTCAAGCCGAATTCGCCCATTGCGACCTGTGTACCCTCGCCGCAGTCGATAAGAAGTGCTTTTCCGTTTATTTCAGCATACAGGCTCGTGAGAAACCTGTCTTTTAACGGGAGCATACCTCCGGTTCCTAACAAACATACATCTATCATTATTTTCCTCCTGTAATTAACCTTACAATGTCGTTATAAGTAGCAAAAATCATTACTCCGAACAGCAGAGCCATACCTGCAAGGTGGACATATCCCTCATGTTCAGGCTTGACAGGCTTTCTGCGGACAAGTTCAATAAAGCAGAACAGCAGTCGTCCGCCGTCAAGTCCCGGAATTGGAAGTAAATTGAAGATACCGACATTTATGGTGATAAGCGCTGCCATATAAAGCAGATTGAAAACCTTATCCGCAAGAGTTTCGCCCTCCTGAGCAGTCTCGCTGATGGTGCTGACAACACCGACAGGACCTGAGATCTCCTCTTTTTCCATTTTGCCGGAAAGCATCTGTTTAAGCGATAATCCGACAAGATGTCCCATTGACATGAAGAAATCTCCTGAACCCTTAATGACTGTAATCGGATTCTTGTCAACATAAACATTGCCGAAATCCATTGTTCCGCCGTTTTTCGTATCATTAAATCTCACGTCGGTAAGCTCGATTCTCTCGCCGTCACGCTCAACTACTACGTCATGGGTATCAAGCGTTGTCGTGGAGAAAATGTAATTGATATCAAGAAGGCTGAAAATTCTTGTGCCGTCGATCTTGATGAACTTATCTCCGTGTCTCAGACCTGACTCATAGCTTTCAGCGTAATAGGTAATTGTTCCATCCTCGTTCTTTTCGCCGTTGAATCCGCTTATTTCAGTCGTCGGTACTTTTGCCATCATGCACACCATGCCGATAAGAAGAAGAAAACCAAGAATGAAATTCATCGTCGCACCTGCAACAAGCACGATCATACGCTTCCAGAGCTTTGCTTTTCTGAAACCTCTTTCGTCATCAGTATCAGCGTCCTCGCCCTCCATAGCGCAGTATCCGCCAACAGGCAAAAGTCTCAGAGAATAGGCAGTTTCGCCTTTTTTCTTCTGCAAAAGCTTAGGGCCCATGCCGACCGAAAATTCAAGTACTCTTATACCGCTGAGTTTCGCACAGATAAAATGTCCGAATTCATGCACAGTAACAATAAGTCCGAAAATGATAATTGCTATAACTATACCCATGTGTGATTTTTCCTTTCATTGCAGACAGTTATTTTCTGTCTGAAACTATACCCCTGACGTAATCTCTTGCCATAGTATCTGCCTTTGTTACGTCATTATAATCATTTATATCAAAATATTCAAATTTATCAAGCACAGACAAAACTATCTCGCCAATTTCGATAAAGCTTATCTCGTCATTAAGGAATGCCCTTACAGCCTCCTCATTTGCTGAATTTACGAGACACGGATAAGCGCCGCCACGGGTAATTGCTTCAATTGCGGCTGAAAGGCACTTGAATGTCTCGAAATCAGGCTTATCAAATGTGAGCTTTCCGTAATCTGTAAGTGAAAGCCTTCCTGTCGGGCACTCCATTCTGTCAGGATAGAGAAGTGCATACTGTATCGGTATTTTCATATCAGGTACGCCCATCTGTGCAATAACTGAATAGTCATTATATTCCACAGCCGAATGCACAACACTCTGACGGTGAACAACTATCTCTATCTGTTCAGGTTCAAGGTCAAAGAGCCACTTTGCCTCGATAAATTCAAGTCCCTTATTCATAAGTGTAGCCGAATCGATCGTTATCTTGTTGCCCATATCCCAGTTCGGATGCTTGAGAGCCTGAGCCTTTGTGACAGCCCTCAGCTCGTCATAGGTCTTTCCGAAGAACGGGCCGCCTGATGCAGTGAGGATGATCTTACTGAGCTGTTCACGCTTATTGCCCTGCAAACACTGGAATATAGCCGAATGTTCGCTGTCGATAGGATAAAGCTTTATGCTTTTTTTCTTTACAAGGTCAGTTACAAGCTTTCCGCCTGCAACGAGAGTTTCCTTGTTTGCAAGTGCGACATTTTTTCCTGCCTCCATAGCAGTCAGCGTAGGGAGAAGTCCGACCATGCCGACAACAGAGTTGAGCACGATATCGCTCTCGTCCATGACAGCAATTTCGCAGAGTCCTTCCATGCCGCAGAGTACCTTTATATTTGTGTCAGCAAGACGCTTTTTCAGCTCGGCATACTTGTCATCCCTGTATATACATACCACCGACGGGCTGTATTTTCTTGCCTGTTGTTCAAGCATATCGATGCTGCTGTGAGCCGCAAGTGCTGTGACTTTAATTCCGTGTTTCTCGCAGACTTCAAGCGACTGTGTGCCGATAGAGCCTGTTGAGCCGAGAATTGACACTGTTTTTATCATACTTTTTCACCTTTTTTCACGGGAATTATCCCTGAATATACGAGCCGCAAAGCAAGCCCATAAATGCGAAAGGGACTATCCGCTGAAAATACGTTTAGTCTCCTTTCAAAATTATAAAAATCATTTAACGGTAAACACGCAGAATACAAAATAAGTCGGAAGAACGAAAAGAACGCTGTCAAAACGATCCATAAGACCGCCGTGACCGGGCATTATCTTTCCGTAATCCTTGAAACCTATCTGACGCTTTACCATAGAAGCCGAAAGGTCGCCAATTGTACCGATAACGGCACAAACAGCACCTACGACGAAAAATACAGGTTCAAATCTGCTGTAGAAAACCGAGAATGCAATTGCATATACAAGACCTGTTGTAACGATGCCGCCGACAAGTCCCTCTACGGTTTTCTTCGGGCTTATTTCAGGACAAAGCTTACGCTTTCCGAGAGTAACGCCTGTGAAATATGCTCCCGTGTCAGCTATCCATGCGCCGCAGAGTCCCATAACAAGCAGAAAAAGACCGTTTTCCGAGTCAAATCGCTCAATACGTATCATTGTTGTCATTGACTGCGGTACGAGCAGCATTGCTGCAAGCACGAAAAATACCTGTTCATAACGTATTTCCTTGTGCTTTCTCAGCCATGTGATGAATATTGCCGAGGCACAAAGAATGGCTATGCCAAAAATATAAATATTATATTCATTTGCATAACGCCACGCATAAAACTCACGGTGCGGCGGTACTTCCTGACCGTCAACAGGAAATTTGGTAAATAAGCCATACAATACCGGCACAGCAATACCATAAAGTTCAGCCGCAATGAGTATCGGCATACATTTTTCAAGCTTAACTGCCCGCAGAAGCTCAAACAGCATAATTGCTATCATAAGAGCAACTGCGATCGGAAGAACAAGTGTATCATGAAAATACAGCACAGCCGCTAAAATAACAACGCCGACAGCTCCCGAAATTATACGTGTTTTCATCAGACACCTCCGAAGCGGCGATGTCTGCTGTCAAAGTCAATAAGAGCCTTGTCAAGTTCCTCCGGAGTAAAATCAGGCCACAGAATATCCGTGAAATAATACTCCGCATATGCACACTGCCAGATAAGATAATTTGAGAGTCTCAGCTCACCGCTCGGACGGATAACGAGGTCAACGTCAGGAATGCCCTTTGTGTAAAGTTCATCGGCAATTGACTGCTCATTGATATCCTCAGGCTTTATCTCACCGTTTACAGCCTTCTGTGCAAGTATCCTTGCCGCATGGGCAAGCTCGTCACGTCCGCCGTAGTTGACAGCCATCATAAGTGTCATTTCATCATATTTTGCAGTATCTTCCTCAAGCTTTATCATTTTTTCCTGAAGGTCTTCGTCAAATGCGGATTTGTCGCCGAGGAAAACCATTCGTGTGTTTTCGCTCAGGAAGTTTCTTACATCGACGATATAATCACGGAAAAGTTCCATGATCGTGTTTACCTCATCGTCAGGTCTCTGCCAGTTTTCAGTTGAGAAAGCATAGAACGAGATGTTTTTCAGTCCGATATCCTTGCAGTAGCGGACGATCTTCTTGAAGTTCTTAGCGCCCTCCCTGTGACCGAAGCTTCTTGGCAGGCCACGTTTTTTTGCCCATCTGCCGTTGCCGTCCATGATAAATCCGACATGGTCAGGCAGCTTTTCAGGCAGAAGAATTGCCTCTTTTTCCTTTTTACCGAATAATGCCATAATTCTCCAATCAGACAGTCATGATCTCTTTTTCCTTGTCTGCAACAGCCTTGTCAGCCTTGTCGCAGTATTCATCAGTGATCTTCTGTACCTTCTTCTCGCACTCGCCGAGATCGTCCTCAGTGATTTCGGAATTCTTCTTCATTTTCTTGAGTTTTTCCATAGTATCACGTCTGATAGAACGGATAGCGACCTTACAGTCTTCACCGATCTTCTTGATATTCTTGCAGAGTTCCTTACGTCTTTCCTCTGTGAGCTGCGGGAAAGCAAGACGGATAACGCTGCCGTCGTTTGTAGGATTGATGCCGATATCAGAAGCCTGAATAGCCTTTTCAATAGCCTTTAACTGGTTCTTCTCCCAAGGAGAGATAATGAGGTTGCGTCCCTCTGATACAGAGATAGCAGCCATCTGCTGGATAGGTGTAGGTGAGCCGTAGTAGTCAACAGTTACCTTGTCGAGAACGGCAGGATTTGCTCTGCCTGCACGAATAGCTGCAAACTCGTTTCCGAGTGCATTAAGGCTCTTTTCCATTTTTTCTTTAGCAAGATTGATAGTTTCTTTCATTGTAAAACATTCCTTTCGATTATAGATATATTAAAGTACAAGTGTTCCGATATCCTCGCCCATAACAGCGTCATAGATATTATCAGGACGTGAGAGGTCGAATACCAGCATTTTCATCTTGTTGTCACGGCACATAGTAGCTGCAGTGCTGTCCATAACTGCAAGCTGCTCATTGAGGACCTGACTGAATGAGAGTGTGTCATATTTCTTTGCATCAGGATACTTATGCGGATCCTTGTCATAAACTCCGTCAACGAGAGTAGCCTTGAGGAATACATCAGCCTCGATCTCAACAGCACGGAGTGAAGCAGCTGTATCTGTCGAGAAGAACGGATTTCCTGTTCCGCATCCGAAAATAACGACTCTGCCCTTGTTAAGGTGTTTGATAGCCTTATTGCGGATATATGGTTCAGCGACTTGCTGCATCATGATAGCGGTCTGAACACGAACAACACAGCCGAGTGCTTCAAGGGCATCAGCAATTGCAAGTGCATTCATGGCAGTTGCAAGCATACCGATGTGGTCTGCTCTTGTTCTGTCCATAGCGCCGCTTGAACGTCCTCTCCAGAAGTTTCCGCCGCCGCATACAACAGCGACCTGAACGCCTGCATCAACGCATCTCTTTATACTCTTGCAGATATCGGTGATAACATCGAAGTTAAGACCTGTTTTGTTATCGCCTGCAAGTGCCTCACCGCTGACTTTTAATAATACTCTTTTATACTTTGGTTCCATACTGCACCTCACAAAAAATTATCTATGTCTATTTTACACTAATTTCATAATAATGTAAAGTCTATTTTTGAAAAAGTCTGTTTTTTTTCAGATTTTTTCTATTTTTCACATATAAATAATGAATGACACGTTGAAAACAAATCAAAACAGCACCCCATAGTCATACTATACAAAAATGTTGAAAAATATTTGTCTTATAATTTGTGAACTAAAGCTTGACTTTTAATTAATGCTGTGATATAATATTTAAGTCGGCTGAGGAGAACTCAGTAAGACACACGGAGAGGTATCGAAGCGGTCATAACGAGGCGGTCTTGAAAACCGTTTGACTTAACGGTCACGTGGGTTCGAATCCCACCCTCTCCGCCATATTTTTATGCGGATTTACCCAAGTGGTGAAGGGGCTCCCCTGCTAAGGGAGTAGGTCGGGAAACCGGCGCGAGAGTTCAAATCTCTCAATCCGCGTTTATTAAGAAAACGGCTGTATTGCGTAGTTTGCGTGATACAGTTTTTTTATTTTCCAAGAAACAATAAATTTTTCAAAAAAATACTTGACTTTTTGATTTTGCTGTGATATAATATATAAGTCGATTGAAGATAAACCAATCACACACGGAGAGGTATCGAAGCGGTCATAACGAGGCGGTCTTGAAAACCGTTTGACTTAACGGTCACGTGGGTTCGAATCCCACCCTCTCCGCCATATTTTTATGCGGATTTACCCAAGTGGTGAAGGGGCTCCCCTGCTAAGGGAGTAGGTCGGGAAACCGGCGCGAGAGTTCAAATCTCTCAATCCGCGCTTATAGCAAACAATGTCCCACAGATTTTTCTGTGGGATTTTTTATATGCAAAACTCCCCATGAAACGATCATGGGGAGTTTTTTCAGTATGGCTTTTTCCGTCAAGCCAGCCTTTATTCTTCCAGTAGTCGGAATCAGTTTTGTTCCAGCCGTTTGAATATATTGAAAAAGAACTTCATTTTCAGGCTCGGTTTTCTGTTGCCATTCGGTCTGTGAACAATCCACATATATGCAAGATAATCGAGAAACGTTTTCATGCTTCCCGAACATGATCCAACAAAAACAGGCTTGGCAAAAATAATCAGGTCAGCACTCTCTATTTTGCGTACTATCGGCGAAACATAAGCATAATGCGGACATTTATCCTCGCCTTTCAGTATGCAGTCCGCACAACCGCAGCAGAATTCAGGCATATCATCAGGCAGCTTCATCACGTCAAATTCGTTATTGCCACCTTTGAATTCGTATAGAAACAAATCAGTTATAGCTTTTGTGTTCCTTGTGCTGAGTTCCCATAACAGTCAGAATTTTCATTGTTTCTCCCCCAAAAAGTCGTTTTATCTGAATTTTTCCATTCTTATAAGCTGTTCCTCGTCAGGTTCAGTCACACCGTTTTTATATGTATAGCCCATTTTCAGATAAAACGGTACAGCCGTTATTGATGCAGGAATCTCAATTCGTTTTGCACGCAAAAAGTATTCATCATGTTCAAGAACATCAATTATTTTGCGTCCTATGCCCTTGCCCTGATATTCAGGCAGAACAAATATTGTAAAAAGACAGCTTTCATCTTCCTTGCCCCAGAACGGACCGATCGCACCGCAGCCGATAATTTTTTCAGCTTCACATACAACAAAAAAATGTGTCCAGCCTGAACGCTCAATCAGCTTTTCAGCGTAAAGATCATTTTTTATAGAATTTTCAATGAATTCAGACGAATAATCTTTTATGTTAGTCGTTCTGAATGTATATGCTATGACTTCTGCAAGTTCTTTGGCATCATTATTTTCAAATCTTCTTATATTCATTTTTTATTTCCCCTTTTTATAAAATAGCCGCACTGAGTTACAACAGTGCGGCTTAAAATCAATAGAAAGTAGCAACAGGCTGTTCGGGCTGATCTGCCTTGCTCATATCCTGAACGAAAAGAACAGGGCCTTTTCCACGGTACATCTTATGCTTCTGCACCTTTATCTTGCCGGAAATGTTGACCCATTCCTTGTTCTCGGCACCGAATCCCTTGTCGTTCTGAGCAACAAGCCAGCAGTACTGGATATCCTCGACACAGCAAGTCATGATATGTCTGCCGATAGCAAATGTATTTTCAGGGAACTTCTTATCCTTTGCAACAATAGCCTTGAAGTGCATTATCTTGCCGTCATACTTATCAGGATCGTCCATGATATCTCTGTACCAGAGAGCAAAATCCTTGTCCTCTATGGTAACTTCATCGCCCTCTGTATCAAACGGAAGCGGATCTTCTATGTCGTCATAAGCAACACGTCCGTCATTGTACTCGTAGACAATTTCAGAGCGGCGTGTGACACCTCTTACAAGCTTGTGATACTCATTCGGATCAAAGCTGTCATCGAAACGGTTAAAGACCGTCATTTCGGTAACATTCAGCTTATCAACCACAAGACTTCTCATATTTGAGTTATAGTTCATGAATGTTGTGGCATCTGCAAAGAACATTATCTGTGCAAGAGTGGTCTCCTCTGGCATTGCGCCGAAGAAATCCTCCATAGTCCACATACCGTTGAATTCAACAACAACTCTCTCTGCGCCGCTTTCACGGAGAATTTTCGTGAAGTTTTCCTCTGTGAAGTCAGCCTTGTCCTCTATTGTATGGAAAACGATATTCTTTTTCGGCATTTTTGAAATATCAAATTCCTCAATACCTTCCTCACATATCAGCACGAGAGTCTTCTCACCTTTATTGAATCGCTTATCCTCAAGAGTTTCCTGAATGAACTTTGTCTTGCCTGATTCCAGAAATCCCAGAAACAGGTATATCGGAATATATTCTTCCTCTTTATTCGGCATCTGAATGCTCCTTTCCGTCACGCATTAAAAAGTTCTGCAATTGCGTCCTCGTTTATCTTTGAGCCGATAACGCAAAGTCTGCCGATAGTGCCTGCCGAGCCTGTACGTACATCAGGTACGCCCGGTACATAGTCAAAGTGGATCCACTGACCGTCCTGACCTGCAACAATGCCCTTTGCTCTGAGTATCATGCCGTATTTTTCCTCATTCTGCAATGCTTCAAGAGCGGCAGTGATCTCATCGGCTGTGAAAGTTTTTGCAGTTTCTCTGCCCCAGCTTGTGAATACATCATCAGCATGGTGATGGTGGTGATGGTCATGATCGTGGCATCCGCAGGTGCAGTTTTCATCATGTTCATGGTGGTGATGATGCTCATGGTCGTCATCATCGTCGTGGTCATGGTCATGACAGCCGCAGGTGCAGTTTTCGTCATGCTCATGGTGGTGATGATGCTCATGTTCATCGTCATCGTGATGGTGGTGACAGTGCTCATGTTCGTCGTCATCATCGTCATCGTGGTGGTGATGGTGATGATGCTCGTGTTCATCGTCGTCGTCATCGTCATGATGGTGGTGATGATGTTCAGCCTCTTCAAGAAGCTCCTTCAATTCATCATCAAGAGTATTTTTCTGAGTCATGGCATCAGTAAGCTGCTTGCCTGTAAGCTGATCCCACTCTGTTGTTACGATAGGTGCGGCAGGATTTTTCTCTCTGAGGCTCTTTACGCAATCGTCAAGCTTTTCCTGTGAAAGACCTGATGTATGGCTGAGGATAAGACAGCTTGCATAGGTTATCTGGTTATCGAAGAATTCGCCGAAATTCTTCATATACATCTTGTACTTCTTGGCATCAACAACTGTTGTGAAGCCGTCAAGCTCAACATCATGAGCATTGATATTCTGCACTGCACGGATAACGTCACTGAGCTTGCCTACACCTGAAGGCTCAATAATGATACGGTCAGGAGCATAGTCTGCAAGAACTTTTTCGAGAGCCTTGCCGAAATCGCCTACCAGAGAACAGCAGATGCAGCCTGAGTTCATTTCTGTTATCTCAACGCCTGCATCCTGAAGGAAGCCTCCGTCGATACCTATCTGACCGAATTCGTTCTCGATAAGGACAAGCTTTTCACCGTTATAGCCTTCCTTGATGAGCTTTTTTATAAGTGTAGTTTTTCCGGCTCCGAGAAAACCTGAAAAAATGGTAATTTTTGTCATTTCAGTAACACTTCTTTCTGAATAATATTCAAATTTTATTATATCACACATGGAATAATAAATCAAGCACTTTTTAGCCGTCTTACTATTTTCTTTATAACGTGTTTTGAACGCAGGATGAACGCTCTCACCCAGAAAAAATCGCACCACAGATGAACGTATGCCTTATATTTTCTATCAGTAACAGGGACTTCCTTTCCATCACGTATTACCGATGTCAGCACGCCTATGATATGTCTGTCGGATATGCCGAATTCCCTGCACCAGCGGTTATCGCCGCATATCACATAATCGTCTTTTCTGACTTTAAGTATCCTGTGAAGGACATACTGACCGCTGTCTCTTTTGTACAGCGGCACGTCATATTTTTTCAGCCTGCCGTTTACAGCGGATATCACCATTACATCCCTGCCCTGACGAATGAGAGGATTCATACTGTCGCCGACATTGGTATAGACAAGCCTGCCGCTTCTCTTTATTTCTTCTTCAAATGTCGTAGTATTCATTTCTTCTTTTTCCTTGAAGCCGCAAATACTGCAATGCCAATGGCAGCTATAACTGCAACTGATGCGATAACAATAGGAATTACAGGACTTTTTTTATCGGTTTCTTTGCTTTCTTCTTTTTTTTCGTCCGATTTCTTTGTGGCAGTTTCTGCTGTTTCAGCTTTTGTTTCACTTTCAACTTCGGCGGATGTGGTCACATCTTTTTTATTGTCAGCCTTTTCTGTCACTTTAGCTTTGACAGCAGAAGTATCGTCCTCAGATTTTCCGTCTTCACCGAGTATCATTCCACCTTCTTCAATATCGATTATCGGAAGTTCGACCTCACTTTCAGAATCAACCGGAATCTCAGGTACAGATATTTCTTCCTCCGTCACTATCTCTGATTCGGATGATACACTGTCACCTGACTGTTCTATATCTTCTATCGGTATAAAGGGAAGTTCTATTGCATATGCAGCTGTGCCCATTGACATAACTGCGGCTATGCTTAAAATAAAAGCTGTAATTTTTCTTTTCACAAACATCGCTCCTTTCAGCAATATGATAATTATACCACATATATTTTATTTTATCAAGCAGTAACTACAAAAGGCAGTGCTTTATCAATATTTTATCGCTGTATTATTTTTTTTAATGCACAATTTGTACTTCAATCAATATCATGAAATTACCATAAGTTGAAAAATAATGATAGAATACGCATGGTTTACGTGTTATAATACTTAATGAACCTACTAAATCACAGGAGGAATTGCAATTATGTCCAAAATGAACAGATTTTTATGTATGCTCAGCGCTTTAAGCATGACAGCCGCTCTTTTCAGTTGCGGAGAAGAAAAAAGCTCAGAGCCTGTATCTTCCACGGCGGAAGAAACGACCGCTGCCGCAGAAACTGAACCTGTCACAGAAGAAACCACAGAAACTGCCGCATCTGATATTGAACTTGAAGGCTACAACCTTCTCTGGAACGACGAATTTGACGGCGATGCAATGGACGAAACGATATGGAATTATGAACCTCATGAACCCGGCTGGACAAATGAGGAGCTTCAGGAATATACAACATCAACTGACAATGTTTTTGTAAAAGACGGACATCTCGTCCTCAAAGCCATCAAATCAGAAAAAGACAGCAAGGACTACTATACATCAGGCAAGGTAACTACACAGAACAAAAAGGATTTTATGTACGGCAAAGTCGTTGTAAGCGCTAAAGTTCCCGAAAGTCAGGGATTATGGCCTGCGATCTGGATGATGCCTACGGACGAGTCATACTATGGTCAGTGGCCTAAGTGCGGCGAGATCGATATTATGGAAATACTCGGCAATGATACTTCCAAGGCTTACGGCACTCTCCATTACGGTGAGCCTCACGGCGAACAACAGGGTACATATGAACTTTCAGGCGATACATACAGCGACTCATTCCATGAGTTCTCAGTTGAATGGGAACCGGGTGAATTCCGCTGGTATATCGACGGAAATCTCTATCATACCGCAAATGACTGGTTCACAGCAGTCGAGGGCGAAGAAGAAAAGCCATACCCTGCACCTTTTGACCAGACCTTCTTCGTACAGCTCAATCTTGCTGTCGGAGGCACATGGCCTGGCGATCCTGACGAAACAACTGACTTTGACAACGCCGAATTTGAGGTTGACTATGTTAGAGTTTATCAGAAGGATTCTTATGACACCAACGTTTCCAAGCCTGAAAAGAACTACAAGGAAGCCGATGAAACAGGCAACTTCCTCAACAACGGTGATTTCTCCGCTGATGAAGATCTCACAGACGATCAGGACTGGACATTCTATCTTGCAGAGGGCGGCGCAGGTACTGCCTCTATCCATGATAACATGATAGAGATACAGACCGAAAAGGAAGGCACTCAGGACTACTCCGTACAGATATTCCAGCCAAATCTCCCGATGATAAAAGGTCATAAGTACAGAATGTCATTTGATGCATACGCTTCCGAGGAACGTCCAATCGTTGTATGCGTTTCTGCTCCGACATCAGGCTGGATAAGATATCTGCCCGACACCGAGCTTACAATTACTACTGAAAAGCAGACATATTCCTATGACTTTGAAATGAAGGACAAAGATGACAACAACGGCAGAGCCGAATTCAATCTCGGTCACAGAGGTTCAACTGCTACCGTTTATATCACCAACGTCAGAGTCGAGGAAATTGAATAACTGATTACTTCTCCCTCTCATAAACCGCATAAAGCTCCGGCTTTGTGCGGTTATTTTATGGCAACACCGCACAAAGATTGTGCGGCAGAAACGCAGTTAGATTTTTCG
>JAKSQT010000119.1 GCA_024403995.1 Ruminococcus sp. | reverse complement strand
AAAGGGAGAGGGAAATGTCAGATTTTGTACCAGTTTTCCGTTGCCCTCTCCCTTTGTCCCAAGAGGTGCCCCTCTTTGGTGAACACCTGACAGTCTCGTAAAGAGTAATAATAGAATAATAAACTCCAACTTTGCTAACGGGGAGCAGAACAATTAACGTCCCCGAAAAGAAAAACATAGAACGAAATACAATAAATTTCGGGGGCAAGGGGACACCCCCCCTTCGGCACACCCTGCGGCGCACCTTTTGGTACGCCATTTTTGCCGAATTATAGCCATCGGCACGCATGCACACCCTGAAAGCAAGTCACTTTAAAAAAATATTTCAGGGCACCTCTAATAACCCGTTTTTTCTCATGACCTTTATGCAGTCACAGTATACGTCATTCCCTTTTGAGTATCAAAGACAACAGCGCCGTCCTCAATACGTGAATTTACGGTATTTCCGCCGCATACCACGCTCACCACACAGTTTGTGCGTATCCTGCACTCACCGCCGAAATCTGATATTATCTCCGCTTTTTTCAGCTTGCCGCCGCACCAGTCAATATTAACGCCAAAGCCTCCCTTTGCCCTTAAACCGTGGATATGACCGTTGTCCCACTCGTCAGGGAGCGCAGGAAGTATCAGTATCTCTCCGCCCACACTCTGGAGCAGAGCCTCTGTAATTGCCGAAACACCACCGAAATTACCGTCGATCTGAAAAGTTGTATGGCTGTCGAACATATTCGGGCTTGTTGAATTTGCAAGGAGCTTTTTGAGATTTTCATATACCATACGGCTGTCACCCAGACGTGCCCACATATTCGTTACCCATGCACAGCTCCAGCCTGTATTTCCTCCGCCGTGAATAAGTCTGCGGACAAGCGTAGCCCTTGCTGCATCTGCAAGCTTCGGAGTCCTGAAAGGCAGTATCATATCCGCAGGATGAAGCGCAAAAAGCTGTGAAACGTGAAAATGACCTATTTCAGGCTCATCATAATCCACAAGCCATTCTTTTATCTGTCCGTATTTGCCGATATCGGGCTGTGGTATCTTTTCAAGCATTATACGCAGTTTTTCGCAGAATTCTTCGTCAATACCGAGAATTTCAGCCGATTTTATAACATCCCTGAACAGCACCGTGATTATCTGTGAGTCCATTGACGGAGCTTTGCATAAACAGCCCTGTGTTCCGTCGGGCATTCTGTATGTATTTTCAGGCGATACCGAAGGACAAGTCACAAGATATCCGCTTTCATCGGCTATCAGGAACTCCGTGAAAAATTCAGCCGCCTGTTTCATGATGTGATACTTTTCAGCAAGAAAATCCCTGTCAAGAGTATATTCATAATGCTCAAAGACATGGAGAGCAAGCCATGCGCCGCCGGTCTGCCAGATAGTAGCCGGTATCCATGTATCCTGCGGAGCTGTATCTCCCCAGATATCGGTCATATGATGGCATACAAAGCCCTTGCTGATACCATACATTTCCTTTGCAGTGACATGACCGTTTATGCATATTCTTTCAAGCAAGTCGAAAAGCGGCAGGTGACATTCCGCAAGATTACAGCTTTCGGCAGGCCAGTAATTCATTTCCGTGTTTATGTTGACTGCATAGCGGCTGCCGAATTTCGGGTTCATTTCGTCATTCCATATGCCTTGTATATGCATAGGCTGAGTACCTTTACGGCTTGCGGATATCATGAGATATCTTCCGAAATTGAAATACAGCTCGATAAGCTTGTTGTCATGGATAAGACGGGTACATTCCCTGTTGTCCATTTCATCGCCTTTAAGACGCTGTAATCTTCCCGCAGTATCCAGTTTTTCGAGATTTTCGCCGCTGTTCTCGTTAAGTGAGAAATCCACACGGTCAAAGAGTGCCTTATAATCTGCCGTATGACGTTCAAAAAGTTCACCAAAAGTGCATTCAAGAGCCATTTCAGCATCATGAACGGCAGCTTTGCAATGATCTTCAACATAAAAACTTGTTCTTGCAGACAGCACAAGCATTACCTCATCAGCATTCTGAACGGTGATTTTGCCGCCGACAGTACGCAGAGAACCTCCCTTTGCCTCTGCACCGAGCACAGCCGCAAAGAATATACCGTCACGGCTTCCTGTTCCTCCGTCATAGAGGAGCATATTCTTACCGCACGGGCGGTTGTTGTCATAATAGTCATCACGTCCGTCAAGGCAGCATGAAAGACTCACCATGCCCTGTTTTTCGGCAGATATCCGGATAACCATTACCTCATCGGGAGCTGAGATAAAATATTCTTTCTTATAGAGTATGTCATTTACCGTGAAACTTACTGCTGCAATTGCGTTTGAGATATCAAGGATACGGGAATAATTCCTTGCCCTGCCGTTAAGTTCCATGTCGATATGTAAGTCTCCAAGCGGCATATAATGGCGCATATTCGGGGTAACGCCCTGCATTTTCTCGAAGGCTGTCTTTTCGGCTTGGGGGATATTGCCCTGCATGATAAGCTCACGCACCTCTGCAAGACCCTCCAGAGCGTCGGGATTGACTCTGTTCCTGAGACTGCCCGACCAGACCGAGTCCTCGTTGAGACGCACACGTTCAAAGGCGGCATCTCCGAAAATCATTGCACCAATTCTTCCGTTTCCAAGGGGGAGTGCCTCGCAGAAATTTTCCGCAGGCTGTTTATATCTGAGAGTTGTTTCTCTTAGCATAATAGTTTTCTCCTTATTAATAGTGCCCCAATGTATGTATTATAACATATTATATCGCTGTTTGCAAAAAAACTGTCTGATTTTCAATAAATTTATTAATTAGCGCTACAATTTCACGGCAGAAACATGATATTTTTATCAACAATTCAGATTTATGGGATATTGTTAAAGTTGTAATCATCAGAATGCACAATAAACAGTAAAAACTGCGTTATGGTTTGTAATTGCAATAATATATTTAAGAGTGACTTGCTTTCAGGGTGTGCATGCGTGCCGATGGCTATAAATCGGCAAAAATGGCGTACCAAAAGGTGTGCCGCAGGGTGTACCGAAGTGGGGGGTGTCCCCTTGACCCCGAAATTTATTGTATTTCGTTCTATTTTAATTTTCCTGAATGACAACTCTTTACTTCTCCCCATTATACAAAGTTGAAGTTTATTCTTCTATTGCTATTCTTCGTAAATGTATTTGTAGGGGACGGCG
>JAKSQT010000118.1 GCA_024403995.1 Ruminococcus sp. | reverse complement strand
AGCCTGTCAAAGTTGATGCTCCTGAGGCTGACGAGAAAAAGCCTGAGCCTGTCAAAGTTGATGCTCCTAAGGCTGACGAGAAAAAGCCTGAGCCTGTCAAAGTCGATGCTCCTGAGGCTGACGAGAAAAAGCCTGAGCCTGTCAAAGTTGATGCTCCTGAGGCTGACGAGAAAAAGCCTGAGCCTGTAAAGGCAGAAGCCGATGACAGCGATGATGCCATGTTCTCTGATAATGACGAGCATGATGATGACGATGCAGAAAATACAGGCGACAGCAAGTCATTCGGTGACCTCATTTATGACGAGAATATCGAGATCGATGACATAAACAATATGGCTATCTCCAAAAACGGCGTTCTTGTCAAGTATATCGGTTCTACCGAGACTATCACTATCCCTGATAAGGTAAAGATAATCGGCAAATATGCATTCCGTGGCAACGAAACTGTAAAGCGTGTTGTAATGTCGGACAGCGTTACCGAAATCGATAAATTTGCATTCTGCCACTGCTTCAACCTTGAGGAGATCACTTTCTCGAAAAACCTCGAAGCTATCGGCGACAATGCATTCCTGAAATGTGCAAGACTGAAGGATATGGAATTCCCTGAGTCTCTCAAACGCATAGGCAAGGGCGCATTCGGAAGATGCAACAGCCTTGAGAATATCGTTCTTCCGGCTTATCTCCAGAGAATTAACGAGCTGACATTCTTCTCATGCAAGAACCTTTTCAGAGTCGTTATACCGGGTGCTGTTGACTCTATTGGAAACTCCGCTTTCTCTGAGTGTTATCAGCTCAAAAAAGTCACTATCTCAAATTCAGTGCAGATAATCAACGAAAATGCCTTTGCATGGTGCCGTTCACTTGCTGACATCACCATTCCGTCAACTGTTAAAACTATCGGAAACTGGGCATTCTACGGCTGTCAGAACCTCACAGACCTCCGCATAAGTATGTATATCAAGGATATCAAGGAGGACGCTTTCAACAGCTGCAGCAACCTCGATAATATCATCATCATTGAACTTGAGGACGACAACGCCCGTTTCAATACAAGCGATATAAAGCGTGGCCACAGACAGATCATCCGCATCCTTAAACAGGTCAACCGCCAGAGAGCCGAACGTTTCGCAGAAGAACACGGCTACAGCAAATTCTTTATATAAAATATACTGCTCCTGATTAACGGCAGTACTTATAGAGAAGTTTATACTATACACCAGTCTGTTGAAAAAGTCGAAATTATTTCGTTAAACAAGGGCTGTCGAGGACGCCAGCCCCTACAATTCAGCTATTCTTCGTTAATGTATTTGTAGGGGACGGCGTCCTCGACGTCCCCAAATAAGTTTTTTGACACGCTGGTACTATACACTTTCACTATGAGCACCGTCGTCAATACAGGGGCAGTTTTTTTATGATATTATCGGTCTGAGCTGAATTCCGTCGAGAGCCGCCTCGATAGCCGGCAGAAGCATCCCGAAATCCGCTACAAGTGAATTCGGCTTTTTCACGATATCGTCCTGCATCATCGGCACAAAATAGTAATTCTTCCTGTTGAAAAGTTCGCCTATGTTACGTGCAGAACCGAGAAGCGAGTCATTTGATGCTATCGCAAGAACTACGGGCTTTCCGCTGCGGAGATGCGACTTGACCGCCATTGTCACTGCCGTATCGGTTATGCTTCCTGCAAGCTTTGCGGCGGTATTTGATGTACACGGCACTATTGCCATGATATCCGTCATTGACTTCGGGCCTACAGGTTCTGCATCGGCTGCCGTCATTATCACGTCACGTCCGCATATTTCACGCAGTCTCCGGACATTTTCTTCGGCTTTGCCAAATCGTGTTGATACTGTTGATGCTGTTTCCGACATTATCGGCACAAGTTCAGCTCCAAGCTCTGCAAGCCGCTCTGCCTGTTCAAAACTGCGCTCAAACGTACAGAATGAGCCTGTGAGCGCATATCCTATTTTCAGCCCTTTCAGCCTTTCATACACAAGCATCTCCCCTTTCGCCAAGAATTCCGCTTATCGTGTCCGCAATTATCCTGCCCGATGTCACAGGCGCTGTCTTGCCCGGAAGTCCGAGTGCCCAGACTGCCTTCTTTCCAAGCTCTGCCGCCGATGAAAAATCTATGCCGCCCGGTTTGGACGCAAGATCTATGAACAGCGTATCGTCATCAAACCGCATAAGCTGTCTGCGGTCTAAAACAAGCGACGGAACAGTGTTGAATACCAGTCCGAAATCAGCATCCATATCATCCGCATATACTGCTTTAACGCCGTGAAGTCCTGCCGTTGCCGCACCCTTTGCATTATGCACAACTGCCGTTATATCTGCGCCGAAGCCTTTCAGTATCTCCGCAAGAGCAGTTCCTATGCGCCCCATGCCGACTATCAGCACCTTCATTCCGTTCAGTGTCACGGGAAGTTCCTCCAGCGCTGTCTGGACAGCTCCTTCTGCGGTCGGCACGGCATTTCTCAGCATAAGCTCTTCACGGCTCATATAGTCGCATATTTCCGCCTGCGGAAAGATGTCACGGAGTCTGCTGTCCGCCCTGCCTGTGAAGACTATACCGTCCGTTTCAAGCATATCACTCAGTTCTTCTGCCCTGATATTTCCCGAAAAACACGGTGCTGTAAGGTTTCCGCCGTCATCGAGCGGAGGCACGGGAAGTACTATGCAGTCATATTTTCCGGAAACGCAGTTCAACGCAGAAATGCCTGAAAAATGCTCACTGTCAAAGCCTGTCAGCGATGTCTCGTATTTTTTTGAAAGACGTTCCGCACAGTATATCTGCCGCATATCTCCGCCTGCAATAAGTATTCTTGTTTGTTTTTCCATAGTTCTCTCCTATCTTCAAGGGATTTTTTCACCCTGTCATCATCATTATATGCGCTTTCTGCCATAATGTGTATTGTCTGTCGGGGATTTGCGGTCGTTCTTTTTTGTCAGTTGTTCTGCTCCCCTCAGTCTGTTTAAAAAGTCGAAATTATTTCGTTAAACAAGGGCTGTCGAGGACGCCAGCCCCTACAATTCAGCTATTCTTCGTTAATGTATTTGTAGGGGACGGCGTCCTCGACGTCCCCAAATAAGTTTTTTGACACGCTGAGTTTATTCTTCTATTGTTATTCTTTACGAGACTGTCAGGTGTTCACCAAAGAGGGGCACCTCTTGGGCAAAAGGGAGAGGGCAACGGAAAACTGGTACAAAATCTGACATTTCCCTCTCCCTTTTTCCCAAACGGTTCCCCT
>JAKSQT010000117.1 GCA_024403995.1 Ruminococcus sp. | reverse complement strand
TACAGCAGTTCCTTCGACAGAGGAAGAATTAAAACGGGAGCTGCGGATCGACGAGTTTCAAAAACTCGATGAATAATAACAATGTGAAACATTATTTGTGAACAGTAACGCAATAAGAGGGTGATACGATTTGAAGATACTGATCGCAGAGGACGATAAAGACCTTCGTAAACTGCTTTATGAACAGCTTACAGGCGAGGGTTATCAGGTGACAGCCGCAGCCGATGGATTGGAAGCCTATGAACGATTCAAGAGTGAAGCCCCTGACATGGCGCTCCTCGATGTGATGATGCCATATTTGGACGGATTTTCGCTTCTTACGAAAATTCGTGAAACATCGGAAATGCCCGTGATATTCCTGACTGCAAAGGGCGATGAAAGCGACAAGGTCAGCGGTCTGAGGCTGGGTGCGGACGATTATCTTGTGAAGCCTTGGAGCCTGAACGAGCTGCTTGCGAGGATAGAGGTACAGAAACGTCACATCAGGCAAAATACTTCAACCGATGTAATTACCGCAGGCAATCTCAGAATGGATTTCACAAACGGTATTATCGAGAATAACGGCAAGCCCGTCAGCCTGAGCGCAAAGGAATATCATATCCTGAAATTTCTTTCCGAGAACGCAGGCAGAGTTGTGACGAAAAAGCAGATCTATCAGGCAGTATGGCAGGACGAATATATGTATGATGATAATACCATAATGGTCCAGATATCGCATCTGCGCTCTAAGATAGATGATGAACAGCACAAGCATATCAACACGCTTGTGGGTATCGGATACAGGTTTCATTGAAAGCCTATGAAGAATAAAAAGTTTAATACACAAACTCTGCTGAAACGCAGATTTTTTGCCGTTGCTGCTGCGACGATCGGCTTGTCAATTCTTCCTTATTTATTGCTGTTCATAGTTACACTCACATATGAGACTGAGCCGGCTAAACAGGTCTCGGCATCAGAAATGCTCATGCCGCAGTCAAGCGATGTTGATGTTTCGGACTATATTGCCGACGGTTGGAGCGCAATGATAGTGGATAACGAGCTGAATGTAACTTCACTGGGCGGTGAACCAATATTCAACAAGTCGGCGTTTACCGAAACAGAATGGGCTGATTTTATTTTTTCTCTTGACAGCACGTCGGGCTATGCGTATGATATAGCTTACCAAAGCGGGAATGAAGGATATTGGCTCGTAATGAGAAAGCCCATATCAGTAGTGATAATTTTAGATCTTGCTTTTAATTCAAAGGCAGACCATTACGCAAAGGATATGACCATTCTTGCTGTGATAATACTTGTGTATTTTGCGGTGGTGACTGCTTTTGTGATACATTACTCCAAGCGGACGGCAAACGAAATGAAAGCCCGTGATAGGCTTCTGCACGGCGAGGAAGAAAAGCGTATGCTGCTCGTTTCCGAGATTTCTCATGACTTGAAAACGCCGCTTGCAAGTGTGCTGGGATACAGTGAGATGCTTCTGTCAAAGGACGTTGACGGGCAGAAACAAAGAGAATACTTGCAAAGCATATACGATAATTCGGTGCGGTCAAACAATATCCTGCGATCGCTGTTTATGTATTCAAAGCTCGGCAGCGCAGGCTTCAAGCCGAATACCGAGCGCACGGATATATGCGAATACACAAGGCAGATCATCGCCGAATATATCCCCAAATTTGAGGAAAACGGTTTTGGATATGAACTCTCAGTACCCGAAAATGAGATATTTGTAAATATTGACAAAGAGCTTTTCAGAAGGGTCTATGACAATCTTATCGAAAATGCGATGAAGCATAATAAAGTCGGCACAAAGATCATGCTGGGTGTTGAGCATAAAGGCAGTACAGTAGATATAACGGCAGCAGATAACGGTGTCGGTATCCCTGCTGAACATATCGACAAAATTTATCAGCCGTTTTTCAGGGCTGACCGAACTTCTGCAAACCGTGACGGCAGCGGTCTGGGGCTTGCGATCGTCCGTCAGATTGTCACACTGCACGGCGGTGAGATCTCCTACATAGGAGATGAGGACGGGTGTAAATGGCGCATCAGTCTCCCGACAAATGAATAATAAACACAAGGCAGTATCGTGAAAACGGTGCTGCCTTTCAAATTTAAGGCGGATTTAAGATAGAGATATGACCGATTATAGAATGCTGTGCTATTATAGTATCAAAAGATAAGACGGAGTGAAGAAACGCCCCGTTCTGCACTTGCAACTATAAAGCATTTGCATCTTATAACAGGAGGAACAAATAATGAAAAAAACATTAAAAATCGTAGGGAAAGTATTGCTCGGACTTCTGATACTGATGGTTCTGCTTCTTGTCATCTTGGCAGTATACAATCAGATAATGCTTAGAAAGAACAGATCCCTTTACGAAACCCCTCTCGGGCAGCTCGTCGAAGTGGACGGTCACAATATGAGCGTCTACACCGAGGGTGAGGGCAATCACACGATCGTGTTCCTATCGGGCTATGGCACAGCTTCTCCGATTCTCGATTTCAAGCCACTGTATTCAAGGCTCAGTGATAAATACAGGATAGCCGTTGTTGAGAAGTTCGGCTACGGCTTCAGCGATGAGATCGACGGCGACAGGGATATGGACACCATACTCCGTCAGGACAGAGAAGCGCTTGTAAAAGCAGGCATTGAAGCTCCGTATGTGCTGTGTCCGCACTCATTCTCCGGCTACGAAGCGACCCTCTGGGCGCAGAAACACCCTGATGAGGTGGAAGCGATTGTCGGGCTGGATATGTGTACACCCAACTGTAAGGATAGAAGCGAGATCAACGATGAGCATGACAGCATGAAGACAATACTGCCAATATACAGATTTTTCCAATATACTGGGGTTCTGCGGATATTCGATGAAGATCAGTCGGGTACTCTCACCGATGAGGAAAGGCAGATATTCACGGAGCTGTACTGCAAAAAGAGCCTTAATGATACCGTCATCCGTGAGGGCAGCAATGATCTTGAGCTTGCATTGTATGATGAGTTCGACACTTCGCCTCTTCCTACAGTCCCCATGATAATGTATATGTCTTCCGATGATAATGGTGATTTATGGGAGAGTGGTATGCAGGCAATGGTTGATGCATCAGAAAACGGACATCTCATAAAACTCGACTGCGGTCATTATGTACATGATTTTGAGTATGAGCGCATCAGCAAAGATATGAAAGAGTTTATTGAGGAACTTGACAAATGACCATAGCCTATTGGAACAGCAAAAATCCGTTCCACAAAACTCAAAATC
>JAKSQT010000116.1 GCA_024403995.1 Ruminococcus sp. | reverse complement strand
TGGAAAGGGGTTCGGGGAAGAACCTTTCCTCAGAAAGGTTTGCCCCGAAAAAAGCACGGTATAAACAGGAAACAGTCTGTAATACTATAGAAAGGCGGTGCAGCATGAATCCGAGGCTGCCTTATCTGCGTGAGAAAACGTCAAAGCTGACGACCTCACCGGGCGTGTACATCATGAAAAACAGCGAAAATCACATTATATACATCGGCAAGGCGAAAAATCTGCACAACCGTGTCAGCAGCTACTTCCGTGAAAATCCTGACCACCTCCCGAAGGTTGCGGCAATGGTCTCAAACGTCCACGACTACGATTTTATCGTAACCGACAGCGAATATGAGGCTCTTGTGCTGGAATGCAGCCTTATCAAACAGCACCAGCCGAAGTACAATATCCTCCTGAAAGACGACAAGGGCTACCACTATATCCGCATCTCCGACGATGAATTTCCACGTCTCTCCGAGGAGAAAAATATGCAGAAAGGCGGAAAATACCTCGGTCCGTACATGAACGGTTTCGTCACAAAGGAAGCCGTCAGTGAGGCGAACCGTGTGTTCATGCTCCCGACCTGCCGCAAGAAATTTCCGCAGGATTTCGGCAAGGGCAGACCTTGCCTGAACTACCACATTAAGCTGTGCATGGGACTTTGCCGTGGAAAAATCAGCCGTGAGAGCTATCTTGATACAATTGAACAGGCTGTCGCTTTCATCAAAAACGGCAGCGCACAGTCCGTCGAGCGCATGGAGGCGGAAATGAATACGGCGGCTGAAAATCTTGAATTTGAGAAAGCCGCAATGCTCCGTGACCGCATAAATGCCGTAAAAAAAGCCGCTGAAAAGCAGAAAATCATGAATAACGGAGTCGATTCGGCTGATATTATTGGTCTTACCGAGTATTACGACGGCGTTTACGTTTCGGTGCTGATGTACCGTGAGAACCGCCTTTACGACAAGGCTGTTTTTGAATTTGAGAAAACAGGCAAGGATGAGGATATTTTAGGCGAATTTATGTCGGGCTTCTACTATATGAAAAAAGATTTACCGAAATCTATCATCACCGACCATATCCCCGAAGGCGCTGAACTTATCGAGAAAATGCTCGAAAAACAGTCGGAGCGCAAGGTGAACATACACGTTCCGCAAAAGGGCAGACAGCTTGAACTGCTGAAACTCGCCAAAAACAACAGCGCCGAATATGCCGCTATAAAAAATGACCGCACAGGCAAAGAGGTCATCGCCCTTGAAGAACTTGCCGCAAGTCTCGGTCTTGCAAAGCCGCCGAAATATATCGAAGCCTATGATATTTCCAACCTTTCGTCGGAATCAATGGTCGCAGGCATGGTCGTTTTTGAGGACGGCAGACCGCTGAAAAAGGCATACAAACGCTTCACCGTCAAGGAACAGGAGCTTCAGAACGACTACGGCAGTATGCGTGAAGTGCTGAAACGCCGCCTTATGCACATCGTTGAACAGGACGGCGACGAATTTTTCACACGCACCCCCGACCTGATTCTCCTCGACGGCGGCAAAGGACACGTCAACGCCGTTGAGCCGCTTCTGCGTGAACTCGGACTTGATATTCCCGTTTACGGCATGGTCAAGGACAACAAGCACCGCACCCGTGCCATTGCAACAGGCGGCAGAGAAATACAGATAAACGGCTTGAAATCGGCATTCAGCCTTGTAACCCGCATTCAGGACGAGGTTCACCGTTTCTCCGTGGCGTTCATGCACAGCAAGCACAAGAAAAAGACATACAGCTCGGAACTGCTGACCGTCAAAGGAATCGGTGAGAAAAAAGCCGCAAAAATAATGATGAAATACAAAACCAAGGTCAATCTCCTGAAAGCAACTCCCGAAGAACTTGCCGAGACCGCCGGTGTAAAACTTGAAACTGCCGCTGAACTCTGGAAAGTCATTCAGGAGCTTAAAATCTGACTTTTTTCTTAAAATCAGTATTTATCCCCTTATTGATGTATTTCAACAAAAAATAGTAAATTTAAAACAGAAAAAATTCTTGAAGAATATCTTGACTTTTTTGTAAAAAAATGATATAATTTAGTCATATGTTAATATTGTTTCTGATTAAGGTATTTCAAATATAAAAATGCAGAGCATATTTGTGCTCAATACTCAGAAACAAAATAAAAAAGGAGTGGATACTTTGAATAAGGACATTATTTCATTTGATCTTGGCTGTAATTTTGATTACAAACTGTTTGATCTCATTGACAAGTATGATGAAAAGCATTCTATCAAGAGCTTCTTCGGTAAGCTCAAATTTGACGGACTTCCGGGCGGACGTGCTGCTTCGATCATCCCGAACTTCACTTTCGATCAGCTCAAAGACTATGTTGACGAGTGCAAGAAGCGTGATATCGACTTCAACTACCTCATCAACCCTCTCTCACTCGATCAGGACGAACTTGATCCTGTTATCGGCAAGAAGCTCCGTGATTTCCTGCATACTGCTTATGATATCGGTATAAGATCATTTACCCTGAACTCCCCTATCCTCGTAAAATACGCTAAAAACGAGTTCAAGGATATTTTTATAACTCTCGGTCTCTATGCTTACCCGACAACTATCCAGCACATTGAATACTGGCGTTCATGGGGCATCGACGAGATCACTCTCGACCACTCTTTCAACAGAAAGTTCGACCTTCTCAAGAAGCTCATGACACAGTACAAGGACAGCGATCTTCACCTCCGTGTTATCGCTAACAACCTTTGCCTGAAGGAGTGTCCTTTCAGACTTGCACACGGCAGTTTCACAGGTCACTCAGACCCGAACTGCACATCAATGGACTACACTCTTATCAACTGTGCATACAAGAAGGTTACTCAGCCTACAGCTCTGCTCACTTCCGAGTGGATCCGTCCGGAAGACGTTCACTACTACAGAGAGCTTTGCGAGGAAACAGGCTACGACAAGTTCTCACTGAAACTTGTTGACAGAACAAGAACAACCGACTTCCTCGAACGTGTTATCAAGGCTTATATGACTGAACATTTCGACGGAAATCTTCTCCAGATACTCAACTGGCCTGAATCAAAGAACATTGTCAGCATCACAGGCGGCGGCGATATGTCCAATCTCGGCATGGTAGTTCCGCCAAGCGCAGGCGGTGCTCCACAGGGTATGACAATTCCTCCGATGGCAGGTCCTCCGCAGGGTATGCCGATGGGCGGTCCTCAGGGTGGTCCTCCACAGGGTATGCCAATGGGCGGTCCTCAGGGTGGTCCTCCACTGGGAATGCCGATGGGCGGT
>JAKSQT010000115.1 GCA_024403995.1 Ruminococcus sp. | reverse complement strand
GATGTTCCTGCCTTGAACGACATCATGTATTCGGCAATCGGAAAAATTGCTCAGACACAGGCGGCAAAGGAGAACGCAGGAAAAGGCATGAAAGGCAGATATGAGACTGTGAATCCTGAATACTATGCTTCACTCAGCGACAAACAGCGATTCACCCGTATTGAGCCTGTTAACACCGCCCGTAAGATCGCCGCAGGCTTGAAAATGAGCAATATACCTTATTCTGCGGTAGTTTATAAGAATGATACGATAGGGATCACCGTTTCAAAGGACAATTCTCAGGCTTTCAAACAGATTTCTAATCAGGTCAAGGCTGAACGATTTGCTGACAAGCAGATTCCGAAACAGGAAAAGTCAAAGGAAGTAAAACAAGCATTCTTTTCCCGAAGTAAGATGCAGAGAGATGCACGGCGTATCAGCGGTCAGAAACGACAGTCTGAGGATAAACAGCAGACGCCCAAAAAGAGAAATAATCAGGGGTTGGAGTAATCAATGAAAATCACAGAGGAACAAATAGAAAGGGCAAATCTTGTCAATCTTCCGCAGTATCTTATGTCACACGGCTTTGAGCTGAAACGTGCAGGCAAGGAATATGTTTGGAAAGAACATGACAGCCTGCACATCAAGGATAACGGTTCGGGAGAACGAGGTCAGTGGTTTCGGTTCAGCGAAAACAAAGGCGGCGATAATATCGACTTCCTGCGTGAATATATGGGAATGTCCTTTGCAGAAGCGGTCGAATCGCTCACAGGAGAACAGATTGACCGTACCTATACTCCGCAAAATACATATCAGCAGAAAGCAAAACAGCAGTCGGCAAGGGATTTTTCCCTTGCCGAAGCTGATAGTACACGCAGAGTGTTTGCTTATCTCTGCAAGACCAGAGGGCTTGATTATGACCTTGTGGTTTCACTTGTGAGACAGGGCATGATCGCTCAGGAAGAAAAGACAGGCAATGTGCTTTTCAAGTATTTTGATACTGACGGAAAAGTGATCGGTGCTGAAAAAGTCGGTACTTCTACCAATCAGAAGTTCAAGGGTATTGCAGTCGGTTCAGCCTGCGGTTACGGTTTTGAAGTCCTGAGAGGTTCAGGTGAAAAGGCTTTTTTCTTTGAATCATCAATAGATTTGCTTTCATATCTGCAAATGTACGAAAAAGAAGCCGATAATTGCAGACTGGTATCCATGATGGGCGTAAAACCGCAGACTGTCATTGATACAATGAAACGAAATGAGATCTCGCCTGAAAATGTGTACCTCTGTACCGATAATGACAAGGCAGGCAATGAATTTGCAGAAAAACTAATGAATGAATATCCTGAGATGAAACGTATCACAACACCAGATACATATAAAGACTGGAACGATATGCTCAGAGATATTCCAAAAGCAGAACAAAAGCATGAAAAAAAGGAGGCTGTCAAAACAGATATGCAGACATACGGCAACAGAATGTGGAATGATGCAACGGATAACAGGGATAAAAGCCTTGTGACTATCAGCATTGCAGACTTCCCGAAATTTCAGGAACAGCTTGAAAATTCAGGCATCAACTATTACGGCTATGCCCGTGATAATTCCGTCATTATGGCGATCAACGATAAAGATATAGAGTGGTTCAGACGAATTGCAGATACTCCCGACCTTGAAACACGCAAATCAAACAGACCGTATTCTCCGCCTGAAAAGAACATTTTCGGTTCTGCGGAGTACAGATATATTCCGCAGAAGGAATACTTCTCGGCGGAACGTGACCTTGTGCTGAAAATGGCTGAGATCATGTCAGAGCGTGGTATGCAGTTTTCAGGCAGAGTGTATTCGTCAGGCAAAGGCACATTGACAGTCAGTCATGCTGACCTTTATGCTGTCAGAAATATCAGGGACGAAGTGATCGGTATGCGTCAGCAGTTTGCAACTCCTGAAAAAGCACAGGATATCGGCAACCGTGACTATCGTGCGAACTCCGATACACAGTACTATATGTCAAAGCTCACGCCCGAACAGTTTCAGGAAGTCAGACCGTTTATGGAAACAGGTGTGGATTATCATGCTGTTTCCCGTGACGGAAAGGTCGCATTTGCGGTCGATAAGGACAACGCTCCTGCATTCCACAGAGCGTTGGATAATGCTGTCCGTGAGGTCGGTATGGTTCATGCTATGTCTGAGCTTGGTCTGACAATGGAACAGAATATTGCTCTGTCTCCGACAATTCATCGCCTTGCTGCTGAAAATATGCAGCTTAATCTCGCAGATTTCTTTGACAGCAGATATGATGATGCACAGTTCGGGGAGATGCTGTCACTTGTTGAAGCATACATCGCACAGCCTGTGGCAGATCGTTACGGTGAGCACTCAAAACTCAATGATATGCTTGAAGCAAAGTCAAGTTTTGACCGTAGTATTGAACTTTCTGACTTCTTCTCTCAGCATGAATTTTCAGATGAACAGAGAGCCGCAGTTTCGGCTATGTTTGTCGGTGACGTAACCAGAGGACAAATCGACAGCATTGACGAGACATTTACAGTTGAAGATATTCAGGCTTATGATGAAATTCTGCATAATGCTTTGCAGGAATCCGATGTTGCGGATTTCCTGACAGCCCATAAACAGACAGTGATTGACCGTGAAAATGCGGACAGAGTTCCGACTGAGGAAGAAGTGTTGTTCCCGCAGGCTGACCTTGCCAAATTCCTTGCAGAGCGTACTCTTTCTTCTGATGAATGGGAAGATATGGCGTATCCGCTTTTTGAACGTGGATATCTTGAAAATCACAAGCCGAGCGATAAGGCGGCTTTCGGCTATCATCTTTCTGAGCCTGCACTTTATGACATTGCACAGCGTTATCATGACGGTGAAGATATTCGCCGTGAGCTTGCACTTGGTCTTTTAGAGAACGGAAACTCGGCAGATATTGAGTTCGTCTTTGAGGACGGCAAAATTTCTGACCGCACCTACTACTATGCCGAAAATCTCCGTCACTCTCTGCATACAGAACGTACAGAGGACGGTTTTCAGTGCAGTTTCGGCGGTATGGAGCGTTTTGTGTCCTTTGAAGAAATCGGACAGGCGTTCATTGACCGTACACATGAGGAATTTGATGATCTTGCGTTCTGGTGGGTGCGTGATGATATGCTCGATGGTATTCCCGATATTTCCGATGAGAAGATAACTGACCTGATTTCAGCTTTTGACGGTGCAATAATGCACGGTTGGGAAAACGGCGATAATCAGCCGAAAAACAATCGTATAAAACAGGCTCTCAATGATATTCTCGGTGATGAAGCACAGACTGAAAAGGCTTTTGCT
>JAKSQT010000114.1 GCA_024403995.1 Ruminococcus sp. | reverse complement strand
TCAGAAAGGTTTGCCCCGATAAAGAGTAAAAACTTCTATATGAGTACCGCTGTTAGTAGCGGTAGTTTTTTATGTATGAATATTTTCCGATTTTTCGTCCAGAATATAGTCGGAGGTGTTTAACGTGAAAAACAATTCAAAAAGCGATAAACGCAAAGGTTCAAAAAGTTTTTATGCCGCACTTGGAATAAGCGCAGTCATGGTAGGTACGGCTTGCTGGTTCGCATACGATCAGGGCAGCAAGATCGCCGATGACTACCGCACAGGAATAAGCAATACTCCGCTGATAACAGCCGCAGTTGACAGAAAAGTAACAGATCTGCCCAAAAAAGTCACTTCTGTATACGTCGCAAAATCACACATCACAACAACTTTTACAACTGCCGCTCCTGTAATCGCCGATGAACCGCCAATTGAGGTAAACGCCGATGTTTATACAGAGGAGACAGCCGTTATCGATGAAGCTGTTGAAACAGCAGCAAAGCTCGAAAATATCACAATGCCGCTTTCTGATATCAGCAATGTACTCAGTCCATTCAGCGGCACGGAGCTTGTAAAAAATGAGACGACTGGCTCATGGCAGACTCACAACGGTACGGATATCGCCGCAGAAGTTGGTGCCGATGTTTTCGCAGTTTATGACGGTGAAATAGTGAACGTCAGCAACGATGCACTGTGGGGCGTAACGGTCGTGCTTGACCATAAAAACGGCTATATCACGAAATACTGCGGTCTCGGCTCTGACCTTGCGGTATGTCAGGGCGACAAGGTCAGCGGCGGTGATGTTCTCGGAGTTGTGGGGAATACTGCCGATATCGAAAGCGCAGTACAGCCGCATCTTCATATTGAACTGACACATAACGGCAAATATATTGACCCGATAGCTGAATTTACACGATAAAATTTTTGGGGATACCAATTAATATGGTATCCCCTTAATTCATATCAACGGATGTTTTCTGAAATCAAAGCTTTCCTCAAAGCTGTCCCAATCCTGCCTGCACAATTCCACACACTTCTTGGCAACGGCTGAAATGTGCTGTATATCGCTATTTTCAGACACAGGTATACGTGCTGTATCTCCGGGATTCATATTCAAAGTCGGATTGACAGCCTGCGTAAGTACAGCGGCAGTTTTGCTGTTGAGCAAAGCAATAAGCCACATCAGTTTACTCTCGTCCTTCGGGAATGCACACGCCCCTGCAACGTTGAAAAGATAATTTTCATCGTAATACCGCACTGTCATGGCACTGCTCGTAATTGCAGACCATCCTGCGGCTTTGCGGAAATTATACTCGATATTCTGTGGACGTGAGCGCAGAACTCCCCTTCTATCAACAAAATGACGTATCTCAAAGCCGTCATTCTCCCAGTTGATAACGTATTCACGATTACCGTACCAGCGCCGTCCCTCGCCGCCTTTATTAAGAAGATACCATTTCTTGCCATTCTGCCGCTTAAAAGCGATCTTCTCTGCGCTGACCTCATGCCATCGCCGCAAAAAACGGTCATTATCGCCTGTGATAAGCCCTTCACGCACATCTGCAATATCACCTACAGTGGGCAGACTGAACGTATTCCGCACGTTTTTGCTCAGCCAGTACGCAAAAGGCACAGACGGCAGACTGAGAAAATCAGCCGCATTCACGTTAAATACATAACCGCATTGTTCGCCATTCTGTGCATTTTTCATCATTTTTCGCTGTATACCGGTATCTCCGCTGAAATCGGATAGACGTATGAAACGGGCACTGATATCATGTCGGCTGTTCATGAATGTGAAAGCACATATCGGCACGACGGCATTCTCAAAAGCCGAATATGCGAACTGCACAAGGTTTTCAAGCGATTTTTCGGTACACATAAGTCTGCGGAGCGCTTCATATGACCTGATAAAAAGCCACGTATACGGCGTAAGAAAGCCAAGTCTGCCATTATCGGCGGCAAGCTCCATGCATCTCACCATGAACACGGAAAAAAGGTCTGCACTGTACTCTTTGTAATTGTCATTAACAAAACCGAGAAGTTCGGCATTCATAGCATTTTTTGCAAGATACGGCGGATTAGTGACGATCACATCATATTTGCGGGACAACAGCTCTGCAATACGCCCTGTACAACTCTCTGCCGAAAGAAGTGAACCAAGCGTTTCTCCGCCTGTGAAACTGAAAACATTCGGAACATCATATGCGCCATACTGCCAAGCCTTTATTCTCAGTGCAGTTTCAGCCACGCAGCTTGCACGTTCGTCAAGTTCAAGCCCGAAAATATTCCGTCCAAGAATAAGTTCTGCGGCATTTTTCACGGTATATCCGCATTTTCGGTACATATCCATAAACGCATCAAAAGCACAGAGAAGAATGTTGCCGCTGCCTGCACACGGATCAAGAAAAGTAAGATTTTCAGGCGAATTACAGCCGTTTTCCTGCCATGTACGAACGAGAGTATTCTCCACAAGATATTCAGCTATCCATTCAGGCGTGAAAACCTGAGTTGAAGCGGCAATTTTATCAGCGGAAAGCCGTCTGCTGTTTTTCAGTCCGACAGTTATCTCGGAGCGGTACGGCTCGTTGAAATACTGATGAAGCCAGCCGGGAGTGTCCGATTTTTCGGGCAGAACTGCCGCATATTCAGAAATTGCATCATCGGTTATAAGAACATCAGGCATACCACACTGACCGTACAGGCGAAAAATGCCGCCGAATTTCTCTGCAAACTCACAGAATTTTTCCTTCACTGCTAAGCGTCGCTCAGACTGCGGCATATCAAGCAATTCACTACTAAAAGTTTGCTCCGCAAAAAACACCGTTCCAAGCCGCATGAAGCTGATATAGGCGCTTTTTTCGTCAGTGACCTCAAGCAGCCTTTCACGCATACGGACTGCGAAACGCTTCAATCTGACGTGTTCCATGCGTCACTCCTTGTCAAGCTCATACTCAACGACCATATCGCCGCTGTAGGAGAGCATCAGCTCAAAACTTTTCCATTTGCCGTCGCCGTAGAAAAAGCCTGTAAAAAATATAACCGAATAATTGTAAAATGTATGAATTATCTGATTATTTTCAATTTTGCCATTTTTAAGCCATTTTATAAGCTTGCCTACCTTATATTCATTGTACTTTTTTTTGCGAAACACACGGAAAGTACTTACAAATTCATCACCGTCAAAGTTATGGAATGTCACCTTGCAGTTATCGGTATACTTGCCGTTCTTTTCAACGATATGGTTATTTTCAAGCTCAATGACGAGATTCTTACCGCTTATTTTCATTGATTTTATCTTTGAATCATGAAAATTGATGCCATCGGCAAATTCATTTTTCGGCTTAACATATTTTTTCATATAATCACATTCTTCTCCTAACAGAATACCGTACAAAGCACAGAAAGCACCTTGTACGGTATTGAATCAATTTACGGCAACACCGCACAAAGATTGTGCGGCAGAAACGCAGTTAGATTTTTCGTCAGA